>JAFLEC010000207.1 GCA_017302095.1 Lysobacterales bacterium
ATGGGGAAGAAGATGCAGAAAATCTGTGTGGGCAGGACCGCGGCCTCCCACTTGCCGTGCCAGATGATCGTCAGGACCGAGTCGGATACGACCGCGAAGAAGAGGCACAGCCCGCTGGCGGCCAGCGTCCGGGCGAAGCTGGCGGCATTCTCGCGGCCGCCCGCGGTCGCCGCGCGACTGCCGACGATCGCCAGCGCCGGGCGCCACAGCAGCGCCGGGTCGCCGGCCACGAACAGCAGGGCCGGCGGACTCGCGATTCGCCGCAGCAGCGGCGGATAGTCCGGGTCGCGCCAGCCCAGGAGGTGATGGTTGGCCGCCGCCAGCCAGCGCTCGCCGCGACGCAGGGCCTCGGGGTCTGGATTGCGCAGGTCGCGCACCGTTTCGGCGGGGACGCCGTGGCTCGCCCAGTCACGCGGTCCGGCAGCCAGCGCCGCTGCCGCGGTGCCATGGCTGTCCAGCAGGCGGCGTTGCAGGCCCGCACGCAGTCCGCTGGCGGCAAGGCGCAGCAGTGCGGGAGCGTCGGTCGCGGCAGCAGGGACGTCGGGCATGTCGCCAGCCTGGGCCGAAAACGACGACGGCGCCCTCGGGCGCCGTCGCATGCAAGGGTCAGGAAACCCCGCGGTCAGTAGGTGGCGTCGGGATGCTTGAGCTCGTAGCCGACTCGTGCCGGCTTCACCGCACTCATGACCAGCGCGTAGCTGACCTTGTCGAACGTCCGGAACACCATCGCGTGGCCCGCGAATTCGTCCGGCAGGCGCACCTTGCTCTCGAACAAGGTCACGTCCTCGTCCCGATCCAGGCCCGACTTCACCCGGTCCGTGACCGAATTGCCCCTGCGCCAGATCGAGAACACGGTACCGTTGTCGATGCCCTGGGCGCTGCCCCCGGAGATCGCGATGACGTCATGCGGGCCACCAGAGGTCAGCATGTCCGAGACCGCCATGACCTGCAGGCGCCCGTATTCCTGTTGCTGCTTGGGCGGGTGCGGGATGAACTGCAGGTCATACGGCTGGGCTTCGACCGGGACCAGACGGTCGCCGACGCGGACCTCGCGGCCCTCGCTGTCCAGCAGGAGGGTGGCCGCCATCTGGCCATCCTTGTCGCCGCGGGTGACCGTACCGGTGGACTGCGTCATCAGCTCGTAGCCGAGGAACTCGTTGCCCTTGTCGGGGAACACCACGTTGCTCCAGTAAATCTCGGTATCGCGCATGGGTTCCCCGCGCGCGTCGAGATCCTCGTTCTGGAAACGGTCGCAGCAGTAGCCGGAACGATCGACGAACCGGTAACGCTTCTCCGGCCGCACCACCAGGTAACGCTGGCCCGGGGCGACGCCGTCCAGGCCGTGGATGTACGCGACCTGCCCGTGGCTGCCGCGCATCCGGTCTTCCTCGAGGCCTACCACGTAGGGCAGGCCTTCGAGGCTCTCCACCATCCGCAAATCCTTGAGGAAGGGTTCGACCTCGGACAGCGACACCGCATTGACCGGGCCGTCCGTGCGCGGGCCGGCCTGGATGTTGGCGGCGACGCGGTCGAGGTAAGCCAGGCTGATCACATCGCCCGGATAGATGAGGTGCGGGTTCTTGATCTGCGGGTTGGCCTGCCAGATCTCCGGCCATAGCCAGGGCTTCTGCAGGAAGCGGCCGGCGATGTCCCACAGGGTGTCGCCGCGCTTGACCACGTAGGACTCGGGGTGGTCGCCGCGCAGTTCCACAGCGGCGGCATAGGTGGCCACCGTCAACAAGGCGGCGGCGAGCATCGTCCGCAAGGCGCGTGGACCCACGCCCTTGCGACGCACTGCCTCAGAAACACGTTCAAGCATGGCGGCCATCTCCCCGCTCCCTATGAAAAACCCCCCCTGAAGCCGGGCCACTATAGCCCACAAGCGCGACGCCCGGGCAAGCGGGCAGCCAGCTTGCGCGCGCTACAATCGTGGCGTCGTTCGCAGTTGTGACGCCCCGTCCAGGATTTGCCCCCATGGCCTTGCTCCCCATCCTCGAGTTCCCAGACCCGCGCCTGCGGACCCAAGCGGTCGACGTGGACCCTGCCGAACTGGCGACGCCTGCCTTCCAGGCGCTGCTCGACGATATGTTCGAGACCATGTACGACGCGCCGGGCATCGGCCTTGCGGCGAGCCAGGTCGACGTGCACAAGCGGTTCATGGTGATCGACGTGACCGAGGACCGAAGCCGGCCACTGGTGTTCGTCAATCCGCAGATCGTGGCGAGCGAGGGCGGACAGGTCTACCAGGAGGGTTGCCTCTCGGTGCCCGGGATCTTCGCCGACGTCACCCGCGCCGACACCATCACCGTCCGCTTCCTGGACCGCGAGGGCCAGTCGCGCGAACTCACTACCGATGGCCTGCTGGCGGTGTGCATCCAGCACGAGATGGACCACCTGCTGGGCAAGCTGTTCGTGGACTACCTCAGCCCGCTGAAGCGGGAGATGGTGCGCAAGAAGCTGGCCAAGGCACGCCGCGCCGCGGCAGCCTGACCACATGAGGATCGTCTTCGCCGGCACGCCGGAATTCGCCGTGCCCTGCCTGCGCGCGGCCGCCACCAAGGCCGAGGTCGTCGCCGTCTACACCCAGCCCGACCGCCCGGCCGGGCGCGGGCGCGGGTTGGCGCCTTCGCCGGTCAAGCTGGAGGCGGTCCTGCGCGGGATCCCGGTGCACCAGCCGGAGAATTTCCGCAGTGCCGCCGCCAAGGCCGAATTGCGCGCGCTGGCCCCCGACCTGATGGTGGTGGTCGCCTACGGGCTGATCCTGCCGCAATCGGTGCTCGACATCCCCACGCACGGCTGCTGGAACGTGCATGCCTCGCTGCTGCCGCGCTGGCGCGGCGCCGCGCCGATCCAGCGCGCGATCGAGGCCGGCGACACCCGCACCGGGGTGTGCCTGATGCAGATGGAGAAGGGCCTGGACACCGGCCCGGTGCTGCTGGCGCAGGCCCTCGACATCGCCCCGGACGAAACCGGCGGCCGCCTGCACGACCGCCTAGCCGACCTGGGGGCGCAGGTGCTTTCCGACGCGCTCGGGCTGCTGCGCGCCACCATCCAGCTGCCGCCGCATCCGCAGCCGGACGAGGGCGCCACGTACGCGCACAAGATCGACAAGGCCGAGGCGCGGCTCGACTGGTCGCAGCCGGCCCGCATGCTGGCCAACAAGGTGCGCGCCTTCAACCCGTGGCCGATGGCGGAAACGCTGCTCGGCGGCGAGCGCGTGCGGATCCATGGCGCGATCGCGCTCGACGAAGCGCATACCGGCGAGCCCGGCAGCGTCCTGCGCGCGGGGCGCGAGGGCATCGACGTCGCCTGCGCCGAGGGCGTGCTGCGCATCCGCGTCCTCCAACGCGACGGCGGCAAGCCGATCACCGCCGCCGATGCGTTGAACGGCGGGTTGCTGAAGCCGCGCGAACACACCCGGCGATGAGCAGTGGCGTCGCGGTGCGGGTTTCGGCCACCCGCGTGCTCGACGTGGTCATGCATCGCGGGCGCTCGTTGAAGGCGACGCTGGCGGCGGCGCTGCCGGCCCTGGCCGATGCCCGCGACCGGGCGCTGCTGGAGGCGATCGTGTTCGCGGCGTTGCGCCAGCACGCGCGCTTCGACGTGGCCATCGAAGCATGGCTGGCGAAGCCGCTGGGTCTGCGCGACCAGGAACTGCGGGCATTGCTGCATGCGGGGTTCGCGCAACTGGACCTGGGCATGCCGGCGCATGCGGTGGTGGCCTCTTGCGTGGATGCCGCGCGGGCGCTGGGGCGTCCTCACCAGGCCGGGCTGGTCAATGCGGTGCTGCGTCGTGCGCAGCGGGAAGGCCTGCCGGACGCGCGGGTCGATGCCGGCTGGCCGTGCTGGCTGGCGGCGAAGGTGCGCGCCGACTGGCCGGCGGATGCCGAGTCGGTGTTCGCCGAAAGCGCGCGCGCCGCGCCGATGTGGCTGCGGGTCAACCGCCGGATCGCGACCCGCGACGGCATGCTGGCCGAACTCGCCGCGGTCGGCATCGAGGCGACGACGGTGGCGGCGTTG
>JAFLEC010000208.1 GCA_017302095.1 Lysobacterales bacterium
CCTGCAACAGCGCGGCGGACGGGTCCTGGCCGTCGACTTCGACGCAGGCGCGGGCGGGCGGTGGCGTGCCGAGCGCCTGCTCGATGACCAAGCGCGCCAGCGCGGTCGGCACGTCGGCGCGATAGGTCTCCAGCACCTCGATCGGTTGCGGCACCAGCGGCGGCGCGGGTGGTGCGGCAGGCGTCGCCGCCTGCGGTGTGGGCGCCGGCGAACGGGTGGCGAACACCATCGCGCCAATGACGATCGCGATCAGCGCCAGCAGCCCGAGCTTGATCCGCATCGTGCGCGGGGCCTTGCTCGTGGCCGCGCCTTCCTTGGGGTCGTGCACCGAGGACAGCGGCAGGTAGCTGCCTTCGCCGCGCGAGCTTTCGAGCAATCCGGCATCGCGCAACAGCGCGCGGCCTCGCGGCTGGTCTTCGGCGCGCACGATCCAGACCGCCGGCTGCGGGCCGGTGTCCTCGCCATCGCGGTAGCTGAAGCTGCTGCGGCGGTTGCCGCGGTAGGAGCGGCCTTCGGTGATCCGCACCTCGATGCCTTCGGCGCGCAGCAGGTCCGCGACTGCTTCCACGTTCTCCAGCCGCGCGCTGGTGAAGACCTGCCTCATGCCGGCACCTGCGGTGGCGCGACCCGGATCAGGCCTTCCTGCGCGGTGCTGGCCACCAGCCGGCCTGCACGGTCGAAGACCAGGCCGCGCGCCATCCCGCGCCCGCCTTGCGCGCTCGGACTGTCGAGGCTGTACAGCAGCCACTCGTCGGCACGGAAGGGGCGGTGGAACCACAGGGCATGGTCCAGCGAAGCCATCGCCACGTTCGGCTGGTAGTAGCTGATGCCATGCGGGAAGGTCGCGGTGCCGAGCAGGTGGAAGTCGCTGGCGTAGGCGAGCAGGGCGCGATGCAGCTCCGGCGCGTCGCCCACCGGCGAACTGAGGCGGAACCAGACCTGCTGGTAGGGCGGCCGCTTCGGCGGGTGCAGCTCGTCGCGCGGGTACACATGGCGGAACTCGAACGGACCCTGCCGGTCCAGCCAGCGCTGGACCTTGGTCGGCAGCAGCGCGAGTTTTTCCGGCGGAATCGCCGGCGCAGGCTCGATGTCCTCTGGTCGCGGCACTTCCGGCATCGACAGCTGGTGCTCGGCGCCGGCCTCGGCTTCCTGGAAGGAGGCCGCGCAGAAGAAGATCACCTTGCCGTGCTGGATCGCGCTGACCCGGCGCACCGAGAAGCTGCCGCCGTCGCGGGTGCGGTCGACGTCGTAGACGATCGGGTGCTCGATGTCGCCGGCACGCAGGAAATAGGCGTGCAGCGAATGCGCGGCACGCGGTTCGGTCATCGTCGCCTGGGCGGCCGACAGGGCCTGCCCGAGCACCTGGCCGCCGAACACGTATTTGGTGCCGATGTCACGGCTCTGGCCGCGGAACAGATTGTCTTCCAGCCGCTCCAGCGAGAGCAGTTCGATCAGTTCGGAGACGGGGGAGGTCATCCCGGGATTTTACGGGGATGCGATGGGATCCGCCGCGACCCGCCGCAGCGGCACCGCCGCCAGCAGCGCCGGCCACGGGAACAGCGGCCCCGGGTCGCGCTTGCGCCGCACCCGGAGCGCGGGATCGTCGCTGGCCTCGACCTCGTCGAGGTCCAGGTCCTCGTGCCCTGCCACCTGCGCCAATCCCGGGAGGCGCGCGCGCAGGTCGTGCAACAGCGCGACCAGGGCCAGGAGCTGGGCCTCGGTATAGGGCTCGTCCATCGCCTGGTGGCGGGAGTCCAGCCAGTCGGGGAAGCGGCCGGTGTTCACCAGCTCGATGCCGACGCTGCGCGGGTTCCAGCCGCGGGTGTGGTGGGCGATCCGCGCGACCGGCACGTATTCGACGATCGTGCCGTCGCGGTCGATGTAGTAATGCCCGCTGTTGCCGGTGCCGCTGGCGTAGTGCACGCGCTCACCGTAAGCGCGCGCAGTGGCGAGGTCGGGCAGTTCGGTGCAGTGCAGGACCACGGTGTCGATGGCGGCCGGGTCGCGTGGCGCCAGCGCGTCCACATAGGGCAGGGGCTGCAGGTGCATGGCGGGCCGCGGCATGCGGCGATGCTAGCATTCACGGATGAAGCAACCGCCTGCCGATTCCGAGCTTGGACGCTTGTTCGCGCAGTTCCCGCGCGCGGGCCGGGTCGACTGGATCGGCCTGCGGCGGGCGCGCGACGTGCCGATGCGCGAGGTCGAATCCGTCGATGCCGAGGCCGGCGGCGGCCTGCATGGCGACCGCTACGCGGGCGGCAGCGGCAAGCGCGGGCTGACGCTGATCCAGGCCGAACACCTGCCGGCGATCGCCATGTTGTCGGGGCACGACGCGATCGCGCCGGCCACCCTGCGCCGCAACCTCGTGGTCTCCGGGATCCCGCTCGCGGCCCTGCGCGGGCGACGCTTCCGCATCGGCGACGTGCTGCTGGAGGGCACTGACGCCTGCGACCCGTGCTCGCGCATGGAGGCCGCGCTCGGGCCTGGCGGCTACAACGCGATGCGCGGGATGGGCGGCTTGTGCGCGCGCATCCTCGAGGGTGGCACGCTGCGGCGTGGCGACGCGGTGCTCGGCGAATGAAGGGCCACTGCATCCTGTCGCACGGCTTCGAAAGCGGACCCGACGCCACCAAGGTCACCGCGCTGGCGGAAGTCGCCGAACGCCTGGGCTGGACCCACGAACGCCCGGACTACATCGACCTCGACGGCAAGCGCGAGATCAGCCCGTTCGGGGACGTGCTCGCGCGCTTGCAGCGCCTGCAGCAGCGCGCGCAAGACGCTGCGGCGAATGGCCCGGTGCTGCTGGCGGGTTCCAGCCTGGGCGCATGGATTTCGGCGCGGGTGTCGCTGTCCGTCCCGTTGCGCGGCCTGTTCCTGATGGCACCGCCGATCCACATGAGGCCGGCACCCACGCTGGATGCCGCCGCCGTGCCGATCTCGATCATCCACGGCTGGCACGATGCACTGATCCCCGCCGCGACGGTGGTCGAATGGGCCGGCGCACGCAACGCGACCCTGCTGCTGGTCGACGATGGCCACCGCCTCGAACGCCATGTCGAGGCCAGTGCCCGCGCCTTCGCGGCGCTGTTGGGCGCGCTCTGAGCGATGAAGTTCTTCGCCTCCTGTGGCAAGGGCCTGGAATACCTGCTCGCCGACGAGCTGGTCGCGCTTGGCTGCGCGCGCGCGACCGCCGCGATCGCCGGCGCGAACGTCGAGGGCTCGCTGCAGGACGCGCAGCGCGCCGTGCTGTGGTCGCGCCTGGCCAGCCGCATCCTGTGGCCGATCGCCGAATTCGACTGCGCGGACGAACATGCGCTGTACGCCGGCGCGGCCGCGATCGACTGGCAGGCGCATCTCTCGCCCGCGCACACCCTCGCCATCGACGCACACGTGTCGGGCAGCGGCATCACCCACGCGCGCTACGCGGCGCAGCGGGTCAAGGACGCCATCGTCGACACCCTGCGCGCCAGCACCGGCCAGCGGCCCGACGTCGACGTCGAGGCGCCCGACGTGCGCATCAACCTGGTGGTGCGCAAGGCGCGCGCGATCCTGTCGATCGACCTCGCCGGTGGCCCTATGCACCGGCGCGGCTGGCGCCGCGCGCAGGGCGAGGCGCCGCTGAAGGAAAACGTGGCCGCCGCGGTCCTGCTGCGTGGCGGCTGGCCGCAGGCGCATGCCGACGGTGGCGACCTGCTGGACCCGATGTGCGGCAGCGGCACGCTGCTGATCGAAGGCGCGTTGATGGCCGCGGACGTCGCCCCGGGCCTGCGCCGGCATGGGGACGCGCCACCGACGCGCTGGCACGGGTTCGATGCCGGGGCGTGGCGCGGACTGCGGGTGGAGGCGATCGAACGCGAGGCGCGCGGACTCGCGGCGTTGCGGCCGTGCCTGCACGGGCGCGACCTCGACCCGCACGCGATCCGCGCCGCGCGCGAGAATGCGCGCGTAGCCGGCGTCGACACCGCGATCGCCTTC
>JAFLEC010000209.1 GCA_017302095.1 Lysobacterales bacterium
CGATGCCCGCGCGGGCAAGGTGCTGCTGGTGTCCAAGAAGCGCAAGCCGCCGGAGTTGTTCGTGCTGCCGCTGGCGGATCCCGGCCGCGAGGTGCAGGAACCGCGGCGGATCGGCCGCCTGGCCGGCGTCCCCGAGGCGGATCCCGGCCTGCAGCGCAACGAGCCCAAGCTGGCCCGGCTGTCGCCACAGGTGACCGCCGCCGATCTGTCGCCGGATGGCCGGACCCTGGCGGTGCTGACCTACGGCAGCGTGCTGTTCTATCGCCGCGACCCCGGCCAGGACTGGCGCGAGGCCGTGGCCGCCACGCCCGAGGCGCACGACGTGCCGCTGATCCCGCAGGCCGAGGCACTCGCCTGGACCACCGGCGGCGCGGGCCTGTACGCGACCGGCGAGTTCAACCCGGCGCCGATCTTCTACCTCAGCCCTCGCGCTGAGCGGACCACCAGCGACCGTTCGTCGGGAATCGATTGATTGATTGATATCGAATTGATATCAATCTTGCACGCCGCTCCCGGCGTCGAGTCGAGACCCGCCATGAAAGAGTCCCTGAAATCCTCCCTCCCCGGCATCCCGATGCTGCTTGCGATGCTCGCGGGCGTCGCCGCCGGCGCCTGGCTCGCCATCGCCGGCGGTCTCCAAGCCGGTTCCGTCCCCAACCTGATCGGCGGATTGGCGCTTGCCTCCGTGTCTGCCTTCTGCATGGCCGGCCTGTACATGGTCGAGCCCAACCAGTCCGCCGTGCTCAGCCTGTTCGGCAAGTACGTCGGCACGGTCAAGGAAAACGGGCTGCGCTGGAACAACCCGTTCTTCGCGAAGAAGAAGGTCAGCCAGCGCGTGCGCAACTTCGAGAGCGGCAAGCTCAAGGTCAACGAGCTCGACGGCAGCCCGATCGAGATCGCCTCGGTGATCGTGTGGCAGGTGGTCGATGCCTCCGAGGCCGTCTACAACGTCGACGACTACGAGAGCTTCGTGCACATCCAGGCCGAGTCCGCCCTGCGCGCGATGGCCACCAGCTATCCCTACGACCAGCACGAGGACGGCCAGCTCGCGCTGCGCAGCCACGCCAGCGAAGTCGGCGAGCACCTCAAGCAGGAACTGCAGGAACGCTTGGCCGACGCCGGCATCGCGGTGCTCGACGCGCGCATCAGCCACCTCGCCTATGCGCCGGAGATCGCGCAGGCGATGCTCCAGCGCCAGCAGGCGAACGCGATCATCGCGGCGCGCACGCGGATCGTGGCCGGCGCCGTCGGCATGGTCGAGATGGCCCTGGCCGAGTTGCAGAAGAATGGCGTGGTGCAGTTGGACGAGGAGCGCAAGGCGCAGATGGTCAGCAACCTGCTGGTCGTGCTCTGCGGCGAGCGCAGCACCCAGCCGATCGTCAACACCGGCTCGCTGTACTGAGCCCGGCGCGACCGTGAACGAGAAGAAGGCCTACCCGCTGCGCATCAACGCCGACGTGCTGGCGGCGGCGCAGCGCTGGGCCGACGATGAACTCCGCAGCCTCAACGCGCAGATCGAGTACGTGCTGCGCGACGCGCTGCGCAAGGCCGGCCGCCTGGCGCCGAAGAACCGCATCGATGGACAAGACAGCCCATGAACACGCGTTGGCAATACAAGGTGGTCGAGGTCACCCAGTGGATGGGCATCAAGCCGAAGAAGATCGAGGAACTGGTCGCCCCGCTGGGGCAGTTGGGGTGGGAACTGGTGTCCGTCACCCAGGTCGCTGCGCAAACCATCCTGTATTTCAAGAAGCCGGCCTGACCGCGCACGCCACGAGAGCCCCGGAGGAACACCCATGCTGCACATCATCCACATGATCGAACGCCGTCAGGGCCACGCGCGCGCGTCGTCCATCATCCTGCGCCTGCTGCTGGCCTCCGCGCTGCTGCTGGTGCTCGGGCTGGGCCTGCTGCTGTCGGGCCGCGCGATGGCGCAGGACGCCGCGACGCCCGACCCCGTCGCGACCGCGACCCGCCTGCTCGACCGGCTCGATGCCGGCGCCTTCGCCGAGGCGGAAGCGATGTTCTCGCCGGAGATGGCCGCCGCAGTGCCGGCGGACAAGTTGAAGGCCGTGTGGGAGGCGCTGCCCGCGCAGGCCGGCAAGGCGACCGGGCGCGGCACCGCGAAGGCGACCGCCGGTGGCGGCGGAACGCTGGTGGAGATCCCGCTGCAGTACGAGAAGGCCGCGCTGCTGGGGCGGATCGCGGTCGGGAGCGACGGCCGGATCGTCGGCTTCCAGGTGCAGCCGGCGCCGGCCCCCGTGGTCGCCGCGCCGGTCGCCGAGGACGCCGCCTATGTCGAGCGCGACATGGCGGTCGGCGAAGGCGATCGCGCCCTGCCCGGCACCCTGGCGATGCCCAAGGGCGAGGGCCCGTTCCCCGCGGTGGTGCTGGTGCACGGCTCCGGCCCGCAGGATCGCGACGAGACCATCGGCCCCAACAAGCCCTTCCTCGACATCGCCCGCGGGCTGGCGGCGCAGGGCATCGCGGTGCTGCGCTACGAGAAGCGGACCAAGGCGCGCCCGCAGGAGTTCACCGGCGGCACCTTCGGCGTCGACGACGAAACCACCAATGACGGGGTCCTCGCGGTTGACGCGCTGCGCAAGACCGCGGGCATCGACCCGAAGCGGATCTTCGTGCTGGGCCACAGCCAGGGCGGGATGATGGCGCCGCGGATCGCCTCGGTGTCCGGGCACGTCGCCGGCCTGGTGCTGATGGCGGCGCCCGCGCGCTCGCTGCTCGACATCGTCATCGAACAGAATCGCCGGCTCGCGGTGCTGGACGACGGCAAGACCAGCGATGCCGAACGCGATGCCATCGCGCAGCTCACTGCGCAGGTACGGCAAACGCGCGACCCCGCCACCGACATCGCCACCCGCACCCTGCTGGGCCAGCCCGCCGGCTACTGGCGCAGCATCGACGCGGTCGACCCGGTGGCCGATGCCGCGGCGGTCGCCCTGCCGATGCTGGTCCTCCAGGGCGCGCGCGACATCCAGGTGGTGGATGCCGACTGGGGACGCTGGCGCGGCGCGTTCCATGCCGACGACAAGGTCAGCTTCAAGCTGTACGAAAAACTCAACCACCTCGGCATCGCCGGCGAGGGCGAAGGCAACCTGGCCGAGTACCAGCAGCCCGGCCATGTCGATGCCACGCTGATCGACGACGTGGCCAGCTGGATCAAGGCGCATTGACGATGCAATCCGTCGCTTCCAGGCGCGATTTCCCGCTCGGGCCGTTGGCACCGTGGACATGGCCTGCCCTGCTCGGCCTGTGGGTCGTGCTGCTGCTGGTCGCCTTCCTCGGCGAAACGCACGTGCAATCACCCACGAACCCGGTGCCGTGGTGGGTCGTGGTGCTATTCGCGACGGCGTTGTTGCCCGCCGGCCTGCTGTCGATGCTCGCGCACCGGCAGGTCCGCATCGAGGGCGACACGCTGCTGGTCGCCGGGGCGTTGCTATTCGCGCGCAAGGTACCGATCCGCGAGCTGGCGCTAGACAAGGCCCGGGTCCTCGACCTCGACGAACACACCGAGTACAAGCCGATGTTGCGGCTGTTCGGCTTCAGCTTCCCGGGACTCACCGTGGGCACCTGCATCCTGCGCAACCGCAGCCGCGCGTTCTGCCTGCTCACGGCGCAGCCCCGGGCCGTGCTGCTGCCGCAACGCAACGGCAAATTGATCCTGGTGAGCCCGGAGAAGCCGCAGGCCCTGCTGGACGCGTTGCACGCGGCATGAGGTGACCTGCCGGCTGGCGGCCGGCTAAGCTGCGCCGATGCCCCGCACCGCCCTGTCCCACCGGCAGCTCTCGCTGCGCAATACCGACGCGATCGAACTGTGGCCGGCCAGCCTGCTGCGTCCGCGCGGCAGCGCCGACGCGCGGGTCCTCGCGCG
>JAFLEC010000021.1 GCA_017302095.1 Lysobacterales bacterium
GAGCTCGGCGAGCACCTCGCGCTGGAACGGATCCCAGCTCACGGCGTGGCGGCGGGCGCGGTCGGCGTGCGACGACGCAGGCCCAGCAGCGGGCCCGACAACGCATACAGCGCAGCGGCCACCAGCAGGGTCACCGGCGGCTCGATCCACAGCGCGATCAGCACCGCGACCGCCACCAGCAGGGCCACGAACGGTACGCGATCGGCCTTCGGGCCGCTGCCGCTGCCCTTGAAGCTGTGGTAACGGATCCGGCTGACCATCAGCAGGCCGGCGACCACGGTCAGCGCGAGCGCGCCGTACCGCAGCTCCACCCCATTCCAGCCGAATTCGTTGCAGGTCCAGACGAAGCTGGCCATCAGCCCGGCGGCGGCGGGGCTGGCCAGGCCGATGAACCAGCGCTTGTCGACCTGCCCCACCTGGCTGTTGAAGCGGGCCAGGCGCAGGGCCGCGCAGGCCGCGTACAGGAAGGCCGCCAGCCAGCCGAGCTTGCCGGCGGTGGCGCCGTCGAGCTTCATCGAGACCAGCGCCCAGTGGTACATCACCAGCGCGGGCGCCATGCCGAAGCTGACGAGGTCGGCCAGCGAGTCGTACTGCACCCCGAACTCGCTCTGGGTATTGGTGAGCCGCGCCACGCGCCCATCGATGCCGTCGAGCACGCCGGCCACGAAGATCGCGATGCAAGCCGCCTCGAAGCGCCCCTGGGACGCGGCGATGATCGCGAAGAAGCCGCCGAACAGGCCGCCGGTGGTGAACAGGTTGGGCAGCAGGTAGATGCCGCGTGCGCGCGGGCGCGGCGTCGGCGTGTCGTCGTGGGCGTCCATCCCGCCGAGTGTAAGGGGTTGCGGCGCTGCCAGCGCGGTGCTGCAATCGACCCAGTTGCCCCCCGGAGTCCGCCATGGACATCGTTCGCCCGCTCGCCGCCGTCCTCCTCCTGTCGCTCGCGTCGGCTCCGGCGCTGGCCGAGCAGCAGCGCGTGTACCAGTGGAAGGACGCCAACGGCGTGACCCACTACACCGACACCCCGCCGCCGCAGACCCACAAGTCCCGCGACATCGACGACCGCGGCACGCCAGCGGAAGCGCCCAAGGCCAAGGTCGAGGAGAGCCGCCAGTGCATGGACGCGCGCGCCAACCTGCAGCGCCTGCAGGGTGGCCAGGCGGTCGGGATCGATACCAACGGCGACGGCAAGGCCGACCGCAACCTCACCGCGGACGAGCGCGCTTCCCAGCTCGAACTCAACCAGGCAGCGGTCAAGGCGTACTGCCCGGCGCCCCGATGAGGCAGCTCGGCCTGCTCGTGCTGGCCACCGTTCTGGGCGTCGCCGCCTGGTGGTGGTTCACCCGCGAGATGCCGCGCCGCGAACAGGAACGCGCCGTCGCCGCGGAAGCCGCAGCACGCCGGGCGGAGCAAGCGAACTCGCTGTATCGATGGCGCGACGCCAATGGCGTGCTGCAGGTGACCGAGCAGCCGCCTGAGGGGCGCCACTACGAGCGCATCAGCCGCACCCCCGGGGACGGTATCGAGGTGCGCGGCGACCGCGACTGAGGCCTGCAAGGCCGCGCATGGCAAAATGCGGGTCTTTCCGCCCGCGAATACCCACATGCGCCTGTCGCAGTTCCACCTCCGCACCGAAAAGGAAACCCCGGCCGAGGCCGAGATCGCCAGCCACAAGCTGATGCTCAAGGCCGGCATGATCCGCAAGCTGGCCGCCGGCCTGTACACCTGGTCGCCGTTGGGCCTGCGCGTGCTGCGCAAGGTCGAAGGCGTGGTCCGCGAGGAAATGAACGCCGCCGGCGCGATCGAGATGGCGATGCCGTCGGTGCAGCCGAAGGAGCTGTGGGAGGAAACCGGGCGCTGGGCCAAGTTCGGTCCGCAGCTGCTGAAGATCCGCGACCGCAAGGAGCAGGAATACTGCTTCACCCCGACCGCCGAGGAAGCGGTGACCGACTTCTTCCGCCAGGAAGTCGCCAGCTACAAGCAGCTGCCGGTCAACTTCTACCAGGTCACCACCAAGTTCCGCGACGAGATCCGGCCGCGCTTCGGGGTGATGCGCGCGCGCGAATTCATCATGAAGGACGCGTACTCGTTCCACGCCGACGACGATTCGCTGGCGGCCGAGTACCGCAACATGTACGACACCTACGCGCGCATCTTCACCCGGCTCGGGTTGAAGTTCCGCGCGGTGGCCGCCGACACCGGCGCGATCGGCGGCAGCGCGTCGCATGAATTCCACGTGCTGGCCGATTCCGGCGAGGACGCCCTCGCGTTCTCGGAGTCCTCGGAGTACGCCGCCAACGTCGAGCTGGCAGAAGCGGTCGCGCCCGGCGAACGCCCCGCGCCCTCGGAAGCCCTGCGCGACGTCGACACGCCGACGCAGAAGACCTGCGAGGACGTCGCCGCGCTGATGGGCATCCCGCTGCAGCGCACCGCCAAGTCGGTCGCGCTGGTCGGTCGCGATGCCGAAGGCCACGACCAGTTCGTGCTGGCGCTGGTGCGCGGCGACCACATGGTCAACGAAATCAAGCTCGCGAAACTGCAGGGCCTGGCCGAATACCGGCTGGCGACCGAAGCGGAGATCGCGGAATCCCTGGGCAGCGAGCCCGGCTTCCTTGGTCCGCTCAATGCACGCAAGCCGATCCGCGTGGTCGCCGACCGCAGCGTCGCGGCGATGGCCGACTTCGTGGTCGGCGCGAACAAGCCCGGCTTCCACATCGCCGGCGTGAACTGGGGCCGCGACCTGCCGGAACCCGAGGTCGCCGACATCCGCAACGTGCTCGCCGGGGATCCGTCGCCGGACGGCCAGGGCGTGCTTGGCCTGGCCCGGGGCATCGAAGTCGGCCACGTGTTCGCACTGGGCCGCAAATATTCCGAGGCGATGAAGTGCACCGTGCTGGATGCCGCCGGCAAGGCCGTGCATCCCGCGATGGGCTGCTACGGCATCGGCGTCTCGCGCATCGTCGCCGCGGCGATCGAGCAGAACCACGACGCCAACGGCATCATCTGGCCGGACGCGATGGCGCCTTGGCGGGTCGCGGTGTGCGTGATCAACCCCAAGGACGACCCGGCGGTCGCCGCCGCCGCGGAATCCCTCCACGCCGAGTTGAATGCGTCCGGCATCGACACCGTGCTCGACGACCGCGGCCTGCGCCCGGGTGCGATGTTCGCGGACATCGAACTGATCGGCATCCCGCATCGCGTGGTGGTGTCCGGTCGCGGGTTGGAGGCGGGCACCTTCGAATATCGCGCGCGCACTGCGGAGGCTGCGGAAAACCTGGATCGCGACGCGCTGCTGGCGAAACTCCGGGGTTGATCGCGAATATCCCGGGATTTGCCCGGGAATATCCCCGTGGTTAATATCGTGATTATCCCGCCCGGGGATATCACGATCACATCCAAGGAATCGCGCCGATGAGCATCAACCTCGAAAGCCTCAGCACCAAGGAATTGTCCGAATTGATCAGCAAGGCCAACCTGCGCAAGAAGGTGCTCGCCAAGCGCAAGCCCGCCAACCAGGTCAAGGCGGCCGTGGCCAAGTTCCTGAAGAGCACCGGCTGGACCTTCGACGAACTGTACGGCCGCGCCAGCGCGCCGAAGGCCGCCGCGCCGGCCGCCGAGAAGCAGCCGCGCAAGACCACCAAGGGCCGTAGCCTCGGCAAGGTCGCTCCGAAGTACCGCAACCCGGCCAATGCCAAGGAGACCTGGACCGGTCGCGGCAAGCAGCCGCGCTGGCTGGCGGCGGAGACCGCCAAGGGCCGCAAGCTCGAGGATTTCCTGATCAAGTAAGCGCGGCCACCGCACCCCCGACGAAACGCCGGCACCCGCCGGCGTTTTCTTTTGCCATGCCGGGATTCAGAGGTTGCGGCGCGCCGAGACCAGCAAGTTGCCGAACAGCAGGCCGGCCAGCAGCGCCATCAGGGTATTCAAGGCGGCCAACGCGGCATCCTGCCCCGCCCCGAGGTCCTGCGCCTGCACCAGGGTGATCACCCCGCGCAGGGCCACGCTGCCGGGCACCAGCATGATCAGTCCCGGCAGTCGCACCAGCGCGCCCGGGCGATTACGCCAGCGCGCATAGGCGTTGCCTGCCGCGGTCGTCGCCAGCGCGGACAGGAACAGGCCGGCCTGCGGACCGAACCATTCGCCGCCATAGCGCGAGATCAGGTAACCCGCCGCAGCGGCGGCCATCACCAACGGATAATCGCGGCGGTGCGCGCGGAACAGCACCGCGAAGGCATAGGCGCCGACCGCCAGTGCGGTCCACACCACCCATTCCGGCTGCGGACGGGCGGCCTGGACCTCCGGCTCGATCCCCAGGCCATCCGCCGCCGCCAGTGCGATCGCGGTGCCGATGGTCAGCTTGAGGATGGTGGTCAGCGCCCCGGCGAAGCGTGCGGTGCCGGACACCAGGTGGCGGCTGGTCAGTTCGTTCATCGCATTGGTGAGGGCCATGCCCGGCAACAGCACGATCAGCGAGGCGATGATCACGGTATTGAGGTTCAGCGGCCCCACCAGCGCCGAGACCGCGATCGCCATGGCGCCGGCGACCAGGCCGCAGATCGCCTCGAAGGCCTCGTGCAGGCGCGGCCGCGACTGCGCCGCGAGGTCCAGCAGCCCGATCACCAGGCCGATCGCGCCGGCGGTGCCGATGTCCAGCCACGGCAGCCGCAGCAGGCCAGCCACCGCCGCGGATGCCAGCGCGAAGCCCAGCAACTGCATCGCCATGCCGCGCTTCCCCGGAGGCCGCTGCAGCATGCGCAGTGCGGCGCGGCCCTCGGCCACCTGCATCCGCCCGGACAGCACGTCCTCGGCGATGCGGTCGGCCTCGCACAGCTTGTACAGGTTGGTGTCGCCGCCCTCCAGCCGGATCACCCGGGTGGTGTCGGATTCGCCAGCCGGGCGCAGCGGGTCGCTGAAGGCCAGGATCATCCCGGTCGGGTTGACCCAGGGCTCGCACTCCAGCGACAGCTGCTTGGCCACCGCGATGATCGCGCCCTCCAGGCGCTGGGTGGTGGTGCCGTAGGCATGCAGGTGCATCGCCAGTTCCACCACGAACGCGATGCGTTCGGTGTAGGAGGCGGTCTCGTGGGCATGCGCGGGCATCCCGCTAGGATGACACGCACCCCCGGGCATTCACACCCGTGGCACCGCATTGCGTAAGCTTGTCCAGCGCATGAACCACGCCCCGAACCACCACCCGCCCGCCGCGACCATCGATCCCGCCGACGGGCGCGTGCTGCGCCTGTCGGGCCGCTGGACCCTGCGCTTCGCCAACGAAGTCGGCGAAGCCTTGCGCGACCTGCCCGACGGGATCGCCTGCATCGACGCGCGCGGCGTCGAACGCCTGGACACGCTGGGGGTACTGCAACTCCTGCGCTGCGCCGACCGGCGCTCGCTCGCGTTCGATCGCTTCCACTTCCGCGACGAGCACCTGTCGCTGATCGCGGCGATCGAGGACGTCCACGACCAGCGCCCGAAGCGCGTGCGCGACACCGGCTTCAAGGCCGCGCTGGGCCGCTTCGGGTTCGCGGTGGTCGACAACGCACGCGAGGTGGTGTCGCTGGTCGGCTTCCTCGGCGAAACCCTGGTCAAGCTGCTGCGCCTGTTCAAGGAACCGCGCCGCTTCCGCCTCACCGCGACCTTCCACCACATGGAGCAGGTCGGCCTGGACGCCGCGCCGCTGGTCGCACTGCTGTCGTTCATGGTGGGCGCGGTGATCGCCTTCCTCGGCGCGATGGTGCTCAAGGATTTCGGCGCCACCATCTTCGTGGTCGAGCTGGTCAGCGCCGCCTTCCTGCGCGAGTTCGGCGTGCTGCTGACCGCGATCCTGCTGGCCGGCCGCACCGCCAGCGCGTTCACCGCGCAGATCGGCATGATGGTCAACCGCGAGGAGGTCGACGCGATCCGCGTGCTCGGCCTGGACCCGGTCGACCTGCTGGTGATCCCGCGGGTGCTGGCCCTGCTGGCGATGCTGCCCCTGCTCACCTTCATCGCGATGATGGCCGGCCTGCTCGGCGGCATGGCGGTCGGCGCGTTCACCCTCGACATCCCGGTACCGGCCTACCTCGCGCGCATGCAGGAGATGATGGAATTCCGGCACTTCCTGGTCGGCATGGTCAAGGCGCCGGTGTTCGCGATGGTGATCGCCCTGATCGGCTGCCTGGAGGGCCTGCAGGTGGAGGGCACCGCGCAATCGCTCGGCGAACGCACCACCTCCAGCGTGGTGCAGGCGATCTCCATGGTGATCGTGATCGACGCGCTCGCCGCGCTGTGGTTCATGGAGATGGACTTCTGAGCATGGTGGCGCCCCGCGATCCCAACACCGTGGACGGCGTGGTCATCGGCGATGCGCCGCTGATCCGGGTACGCGGCCTGGTCAACCGCTTCGGCGAGCAGGTCGTGCACGACGGCGTCGACCTGGACGTCCGCCGTGGCGAAATCCTCGGCGTGGTCGGCGGTTCCGGAACCGGCAAGTCGGTGCTGATGCGCTCCATCCTCGGCCTGCGCAAGCCGGACGAGGGGCGGATCCAGCTGCTCGGCGTCGACGCGCGCAGCGAGGACCCGGTGACCCGCCGCCACATCGAGCGCAACACCGGCGTGCTGTTCCAGGACGGCGCGCTGTTCTCGTCGCTGACCGTCGGCGAGAACGTGCAGGTCCCGCTCAAGGAGTACTACCCGGACCTGCCAGACTCGCTGCGCTACGAACTCGCGTTGCTGAAGGTCAAGCTGGCCGGGTTGCCGGCGGACGCGCTGGACAAGCTGCCTTCGCAACTCTCCGGCGGCATGCGCAAGCGCGCCGGGCTGGCGCGCGCGCTGGCGCTGGATCCGCCGCTGCTGTTCCTCGACGAACCCACCGCCGGCCTCGACCCGATCGGCGCGGCCGCCTTCGACGCGTTGATCCGTACCCTCCAGCAGGCACTCGGCCTCACCGTGTTCCTGATCACCCACGACCTCGACTCGCTGTACGCGATCTGCGACCGGGTCGCGGTGCTGGCCGACCGCAAGGTGGTCGCGGTGGCGCCGGTCGCCGAGCTGGAAACCCTGGACCACCCATGGGTGCAGGAATACTTCAACGGGCCGCGCGGGCGGGCCGCGCGCGGTTGACGCGCCCGGCCTGCATGCACGCCCTTGTCACCAGATGACGTAGAGTCCGAACGATGGAAACCCGTGCCAACTACGTGCTGATCGGCGGCTTCACCATCCTCGCGTCGGTGTTCCTGCTGCTGTTCGCCCTGTGGGCGACCAAGTTCAGCTCCGATCGCAGCTGGCGCCGCTACGAGGTCATCTTCACCGAGCCGGTGACCGGCCTGACCGAGGGCGGCAGCGTCCAGTACAACGGCATCGCGATCGGCACCGTCGACAAGCTGAGCCTGGACCCGGACGACGCCCGCAAGGTGGTCGCCCTGCTCAAGCTGAAGGCCGATTCGCCGATCAAGATCGACACCCGCGCCAAGCTCTCGCAGCAGGGCATCACCGGCGTGCCGTTCATCCAGCTCACCGGCGGCAGCCCGACCGCGCCGCGCCTGGAGCCGAACGAAAGCGTGGAGATCCCGATCATCCGCACCGAGCCGTCGGCGCTGCAGAACATCGCCGACACCGCCAACCGCCTGGTCGCGCGCATGGACCAGTTGCTGAGCGAGCAGAACATCCGCCACGTGTCCGACACCCTGGCCCACATCGAGGCCACGACCGGCACCCTGGCCGGCCAGCGCGAGGACATCGCCGCGCTGATCGTGAACGCCCGCGAGGCCACGGCGTCGCTGAAGACCACGCTGGCCACCGCGAACGGCTCGATGGAGAAGATCGACCGCGACGTCGTCGACCGCCTGCCGGCGCTGATGGACCAGCTGGAAGCGACCGTCGGCAAGCTGGATTCGGTCGCCGGCAACGCCGACGCGATGATCGCCGAGAACCGCCCCGCGCTGCAGAGCTTCGCCAACGAAGGCCTGTCGCAGATGGGCCCGACCCTGGCCGAGCTACGCGCCCTGATCCGCGACCTGCGCCGCGTGACCGACCGCCTCGATGGCGGCCCCGCGCGCTACATCCTCGGCCGCGACGCGCCCAAGGAATTCGAACCGAAATGAGCCGACCGCACCCCGCCCCCGTCCTGCTTGCCGCGCTGCTGTGCGCGGCCCTGTCCGGCTGCCTGTCCTCGCCGAAGGATGCGCCCGCGATCTTCGCGCCGTCGCTGGCCAACGAAGCCGATCCGGCGTGGCCGGCGGTGTCCTGGCAACTGAGCATCGCCCGGCCGACCGCGCCGCGGATGATGGACAGTTCGCGCATCGCGGTCAGCCCCATGCCGGGCGAGCTGCAGGTGTACAAGGGCGCGCTGTGGGCCAGCGCCCCCGGCGAGATGCTGGAGGACGGCGTCCTGCGTGCGCTGGAAGACTCCGGCAAGATCCCGGCGGTGGCGCGCCAGGGCAGCGGGATCGGCGCGGACTACCGGCTGGTGATGGACATCCGCCATTTCGAGGCCGATTACGCCGGGGCGGCCACGCCCTCCGCCCTGGTCGAGGTCAACGCCAAGCTGCTGCACACCATCGACCAGTCGGTGGTCGGCACCCGCACCATCCGCCATGCGGTCCCCGCAGGCGGGACCGAGGTCGCGCGGGTCGCCGATGCGTTCGGCGAAGCCCTGCGCGCGACCAGCCGCGACATCGCTGGCTGGGTGCTGGAGACCGGCCAGGCCCACGAGCGCACGCAGCACGCCGCCAAGCGCTGAGGCCCGCACCGCATTTGCGGCGCCGCGTGCAAACCGGGGACAATCCATCCGAACGGATGGAGCATCACGGCATGGGTCACGAGCAGGTCGAACGCGAGGCGATGGAATACGACATCGTCGTGGTCGGGGCAGGCCCCGGCGGACTGGCGACGGCGATCCGCCTCAAGCAGCTGGCCAGCGAGGCCGGGCGCGAGGTCTCGGTCTGCGTGCTCGAGAAAGGCTCCGAACCCGGCGCGCACATCCTGTCGGGCGCGATCATGGACCCGAAGGGGTTGGCCGAACTGTTCCCCGATTGGCGGGAACGCGGCGCGCCACTGCGGCAAGCCGTCGCGGGCGACGAATTCCTGTTCCTGGACGAAGCCGGCGCCAAGGCCACGCCGCACTGGCTCTTGCCGGACTGCTTCAAGAACGCGGGCAACTACATCGTCAGCCTCGGCGCGGTGACGCGCTGGCTGGCGCAGCAGGCGGAAGCCCTGGGCGTGGAGATCTTCCCCGGCTTCGCCGCCGCCGAGGTGCTGTACGACGAGGCTGGCGCGGTGAAGGGCGTGGCCACCGGCGACATGGGCATCGGCAAGGATGGCCAGCCGACCGACCAGTTCCAGCGCGGCATGGAGCTGCACGCCAAGTACACGATCTTCGCCGAAGGCTCGCGCGGTCAGCTCGGCCGCGAGCTGATCGCCCGCTATGCGCTGGATGCCGGCAAGGACCCGCAGAGCTACGGCATCGGCATCAAGGAGCTCTGGCAGGCGGACCCGGCCAGGCACCAGCCAGGCCTGGTGGTGCACACCGCGGGTTGGCCGCTGGACAGCGACACCTACGGCGGCTCGTTCCTGTACCACGCCGAAGGCGGGCAGATCGCCGTCGGCTTCGTGGTCGGGCTCGATTACCGGAACCCGTGGCTCAGCCCGTTCAACGAATTCCAGCGCTTCAAGACCCACCCGGCGATCCGCAAGCACCTCGAAGGCGGCAAGCGCATCGGCTACGGCGCGCGCGCGATCACCGCCGGCGGCCTGCTCAGCCTGCCAAAGCTGGTGTTCCCCGGTGGCGCGCTGGTCGGCTGCGAGGCCGGCACCCTCAACGCCAGCCGCATCAAGGGCAGCCACGCCGCGATCAAGACCGGCATGCTGGCCGCCGAGGCCGCGTTCGCGGCGCTGGGCGAAGGCCGCCAGCGCGATGAGTTGGGCGCCTACCCGGCCGCCTTCGAGCAGAGCTGGCTGCACGCGGAGCTGCAGCAGTCGAAGAACTTCAAGCAGTGGTTCAAGAAGGGCCGCACCTTCGCGACGCTGATGACCGGTATCGAGCAATGGCTGCTGCCGAAGCTCGGCATCCGCAACCCGCCGTGGACGATCCACCGCAAGCTGCCCGACCACGCCTGCCTGCAGCCGGCGGCGACCCAGCCCAGGATCGACTACCCGAAGCCGGATGGCGTGCTGACCTTCGATCGGCTCAGTTCGGTGTTCCTGTCCAGCACGCACCACGACGAGGACCAGCCGGCGCACCTGACGCTGAAGGATCCGGCGGTGCCGGTCGCGGTCAACCTGAAGGAATACGCCGGCCCCGAGGCGCGCTATTGCCCGGCCGGTGTGTACGAATTCGTCGGTGAAGCCGGCAGCGAGCGCCTGCAGATCAATGCCGCCAACTGCGTGCACTGCAAGACCTGCGACATCAAGGACCCGACCCAGAACATCGTCTGGGTCGCCCCGCAGGGCGGCGGCGGGCCGAACTACCAGAACATGTGAGACCCACGGAAAAGCCGCCGTAGAGGTGGCTTTTCGTTATTGGCGGCGTCTCATGTATAGCGCGCAAACCCGCAGGCAAACCCGCAGGGTCGCTGGCAGGCGAACCCATGTAGCGAAATCAAGGAGGAGGCAGCGGCATTGCCGCTGCCGGAGGACATTCGCGGAAGGGGTTCGCCTGTCGGCGGCCCCGCGATAGCTCAGCGCAGCGGAACGCCAGTCTTCTCCACCGCTTCCTCGCGGCTGACGCCGTCTGCCAGCTCGACCAGCGTGAGGCCTTCGGGCGTCACGTCGAACACGCCCAGCTCGGTGATGATGCGGTCCACCACGCCGACGCCGGTCAGCGGCAGCGTGCATTCCGGCAGGATCTTCGGCGCGCCGGCCTTGGTCGCATGCTCCATCAGCACGACCACCCGCTGCACGCCGGCGACCAGGTCCATCGCCCCGCCCATGCCCTTCACCATCTTGCCGGGCACCATCCAGTTGGCGAGGTCGCCCTTGTCGGTCACTTCCATCGCGCCGAGGATCGCCAGGTCGATGTGGCCGCCGCGGATCATCGCGAAGGAATCGTGGCTGCCGAAATAGCTGGCGCCGGGCACCGCCGTGACGGTCTGCTTGCCGGCGTTGATCAGGTCGGCGTCCACCGTGTCCTCGGTCGGGAACGGGCCGATGCCGAGCAGGCCGTTCTCGCTCTGCAGCCACACCTCCATCCCCTCCGGGATGTGGTTGGCCACCAGCGTCGGCAGGCCGATGCCGAGGTTGACGTAGGCGCCGTCGGTGAGTTCCTGCGCGGCGCGCGCCGCCATCTGGTCGCGGGTCCAGGCCATCTCAGTTGCCCTCTTGGCGGATGGTGCGCTGTTCGATGCGCTTCTCGGGGGTGGCGTTCACCACGATGCGTTGCACGTAGATGCCCGGCAGGTGCACGTGGTCGGGATCGATGCTGCCGGTCTCCACGAGTTCCTCGACCTCGGCGACGCAAACCTTGCCGGCCATCGCCACCGCCGGGTTGAAGTTGCGCGCGGTCTTGCGGAACACCAGGTTGCCGGCCCGGTCCGCCTTCCATGCCTTCACCAGCGAAACATCCGCCTTCAGCGCGGTCTCCAGCACGTACCAGCGGCCGTCGATCTCGCGGGTCTCCTTGCCGTCGGCGACGATCGTGCCGTAGCCGGTGGCGGTGAAGAACGCGGGGATGCCGGCGCCACCCGCGCGCAGGCGCTCCGCCAGCGTGCCCTGCGGGTTGAACTCCAGCTCCAGCTCGCTGCCCAGGTACTGGCGTTCGAATTCCTTGTTCTCGCCCACGTAGGACGAAATCATCTTGCGGATCTGCCGGGTGGTGAGCAGCTGGCCCAGGCCGAAGCCGTCGACACCCGCGTTGTTGGAGATCACGGTCAGGTCCTTCACCCCGGAATCGCGCAACGCGGCGATCAGCGCCTCGGGGATGCCGCACAGGCCGAAGCCGCCGACGGCGAGGGTCTGGCCATCCGCCACCAGCCCGGACAGGGCGGCGTCGGCACTCGGATACTGCTTGCTCTTGGCGGCTGCCACGGGCAGGACTCCAGGACGTGGGGAGGGCGCCATTCTAGCGGCGCTCCGACGCGCGCCCACCGTACCTTCGGGCAGGCCCGCGGCCGCACGCACCCGTACTGCAGCGTATGCCGCGCTCCGGTAAAATGCCGGGCTCGCCCCCGTGGCGCCTACCCCCACAAGGATTCCCAGACGATGAAGATCCTCGTCGGCTACAAGCGCGTGGTGGACTACAACGTCCGCATCCAGGTCAAGCCGGACGGTTCCGGCGTGGTCACCGACGGCGTCAAGCTGTCGCCCAACCCGTTCGACGACATCGCGCTGGAAGAAGCGCTGCGCCTGCGCGACAAGGGCATCGCCACCGAGGTGGTGGTCGCCACCATCGCGCCCGCCGACGCCCAGGCGCACCTGCGCAACGGCCTGGCGATGGGCGCCAACCGCGCCATCCACGTGGTCGCCGACGCCGCCATCCAGCCGCTGACCGCCGCCCGCGCCCTGCTCAAGCTGGTCGAGAAGGAGCAGCCGGACCTGGTCCTGCTGGGCAAGCAGGCGATCGACGACGACGCCAGCCAGACCGGGCAGATGCTGGCCACCCTGTGGGGCCGCCCGCAGGCGACGTTCGCCTCGAAGCTCGATGTCGAAGGCGACAAGGCCACGGTGGTGCGCGAGGTCGATGCCGGCCTCGAGACCCTGGAGGTCGACCTGCCGGCGGTGGTCACCACCGACCTGCGCCTCAACGAGCCGCGCTTCATCAAGCTGCCCGACATCATGAAGGCCAAGAGCAAGCCGCTGGAGACGATCGCGTTCGCCGACCTCGGCGTCGAGGCCAGCGACGGCCTGGCGGCCACCCACTACGCACCGCCCGCCAAGCGCAGCCGCGGCGTGATGGTGAAGGATGCGGCCGAACTGGTCGCCGCGCTCAAGCAGAAGGGGCTCCTGTAATGGCCAAGGTCCTGATCGTCGCCGAACACCTCGGCGGCAAGCTCAACCCCGCTACCGCCAAGTGCGTCTCCGCCGCGCAGGCGCTATCGCCCGAAGCCATCGACATCGTCGTGCTCGCGGCCGACCCCGCCGCGGTCGCCGCCGAAGCCGCGCAGATCGCCGGCGTCGCGCAGGTGCTGGCGGTGGCGAATGCCGCCAATGCCAACGCCATCGCCCAGGTGCAGGCACCGCAGGTCGCCGCGCTGGCCGCCGGCTACAGCCACGTGTTCGGCCCGTCCACCACCTTCGGCAAGGACCTGATGCCCTGCGTCGCGGCCCTGCTGGGCGTCAACCAGGTGTCGGACTTGATGGCGGTGGATGGCACGCACACGTTCAAGCGCCCGATGTATGCCGGCAATGCGATCGTCACCGTCGAGGCACCGGCGGGCCAAATCGTGGTCGCCACCGTGCGCACCGCCTCGTGGCCGGAGGCCGCGCGTGGCGGCAACGCCAGCGTGGAAGCGGCTTCGGTCGATGCCGTCCTGCCGACGCATACGCGCTACGTCGCGCTGGCCGCGGGCAAGTCCGACCGCCCCGACCTGCAGAGCGCCAAGCGCGTCGTCTCGGGCGGACGCGGCGTCGGCTCCGAGGAGAACTTCCGCGTCATCTACGCGCTGGCCGACAAGCTGGGCGCCGCGGTCGGCGCCTCGCGCGCGGCGGTGGACGCCGGCTACGTGCCGAACGAACTGCAGGTGGGCCAGACCGGCAAGATCATCGCGCCGGAGCTGTACGTCGCGGTCGGCATCAGCGGCGCGATCCAGCACCTCACCGGCATCAAGGACGCCGGCACCATCGTCGCGATCAACAAGGACGGCGACGCGCCGATCTTCGAGATCGCCGACATCGGCCTGGTCGGGGACCTGTTCCAGGTGCTGCCGGCGCTGGAAGCGGCGTTGTAATCACCCTGCCATGTTGGGCAAGAAGGGGCGCCTCAGGGCGCCCTTTCTTTGGCTCCAGCAGTCTGATGGCACGCGGTCGCGCGGCCGAATCGCTACGCGAACCTGCCCGGCTTCAGTGCACCCGCGTCAGGCGACCCTGCCGCTCGACGAAGCACGAACCAGCCTGGTCACCGCAGGGGTCGCCACCCGCCTGCAACCCGACGACCCGGACCTTCAGCGCCTTGTCATCGTGGTAGAGCCGCACGGCATCGCCGTCTCCCCACGAGAAGGGATCGAAATAGGTCTCGGCGACGGCGATCGTCACCGGCGAGGCCGGCTTGTCGTGTTGCATCAGGCTGGCGTAATCGTAGAAGAGGGTCTTGCTGTAGGCGCCCTTCACCAACACGAAGTTGCGGGCATCCCTGAGAAACCCGGTGTGGGCGGGCCAGCAGAGGAGCGCCACAACGAGCAGGGTCGCGGCGAAGCCGGCGACACGTCGTTGCGGGAAGGGGGCGACCAGCGCGATCGCGATGAAGAAATGCGGGACGTACAAGTACAAGGGATGCCGTTGGCTCCCCAGGAGTAGCACCGCCGATACCAGGACGCCGGCCGTCGCGAACGATGCGATCCCGACGCGGCTACAGCATGCCAACAACGCCACCAGCCCCGCGATCGACAAGCCGATGGACACATGCGTCTGGTTGCTGCCGGGAACGAAGGCGTAGAAGGCCTGGGCGAAATACCAGCCGACCCCTTCGATCACGCTCGAAGCAGTCAGCGTGAGCCCGTACGCGCCCCCGTCGAGCGCAGCATGCTGGTGTTGGTAGAGCCATGCGTAGCGCGCCAGGAACACCGCGGCGACCATCGCGTGGGGCAATAGTCGAATGCAGCGCTCTTGAATCGTACCGCGCCGGAGCAACACGAATTCCCAGACCGCCAGCACCGCGACCATGCCGAGCGCGAACTCCTTGGTCCGGATCGCCGCCACGTGGAGGACCAGCGACAACAAGAGCCATGGCCACTTTCGTTCGGCCGACAGCAGCGCATGCTGGTAGGCCAGCAACGTGCCGAGCACCAAGGTCGCACCGACGAGATCGAAGACGGCGCCGATCCAGTGGACGGCGGTCAGCGTGGAGAACCAACAAGCCGACAACAAACCGGCAAGCAGCAACCGATACGTCGGCAACCACGGTCGCGCGAGCAACACGAGAAGCGCGACGTTCAGCGCATGTGCAACCCACCATGCCTGGTTCCAGGCCCCATGCCTCAGCCAGAATGCGCGATAGAGCCCGCGGATCACCAATTCGCCGACCGGTCGATCGTTGTACAACGCGTTCGGCAGGAGATGGACCGTCTCCGTCCACTCGTGGAAGTGGACGCGCGCGAGCCAACCCCAATCGTCCGCAAAGAAAAAATGCGCCGTATCGAGCACCCATGCGTTGAACCACAGCGCTGCCGCCACGGCGATCGCCATCGCCAACCATTGCCGCGGGTCGCACGCGGATCGACCCGCGTCAGCCATGGCCGCGGTGGGATGAGATGACCTGCTTGGTGAAGTACAGCGGACGCCCCTTGGTTTCGTTGAACATGCGGCCGATGTATTCCCCCAGGGCACCCAGCGCCAACAGCTGGATGCCACCCAGGAACAGGACCACCGACATCAACGACGGATAGCCCTTGACCGGATCGCCGAATAGCACCGTCTTCACGATGATCGCCACGATCGCCACGAACGCGACCAACGCAACCGCCAGCCCGAAGTAAGTCGCCATCTTCAGTGGCGCGATGGTGAATGAGGTGATTCCCTCGATCGCGAAGTTCCAGAGCTTCCAGTAGTTGAACTTCGTCTGGCCCGCCATCCTCGGATCACGATCGTATTCGACGGCGATCGAGGGATAACCGATCCAGGCGAACAATCCCTTCATGAATCGATGCTGTTCGCGCAGTTGCCGGAGCGCCTGCACGGCCCTCCTGCTGAGCAGGCGGAAGTCGCCTGTGTCGCGCGGGATGTCGACCCGCGACAGCCGGCCGATGAGCTTGTAGAACCACGCGGCGCTCGCCTTCTTCAGCCAGGTCTCGCCTTCCCGCCGCCGCCGCCTCGCGAAGACATTGTCGTATCCCGCGCGCCACTGCTCGAGCAGGCGCGGGATGACCTCGGGCGGATCCTGGAGATCTGCATCGATCACGACCACGGCTTCGCCGACGACGTGGTCGAGACCCGCAGCCATCGCGATCTCCTTGCCGAAGTTGCGGCTAAGGTCGACCAGCGCGACTGCCGGATCACGATCGCAGAGATCCTCCAGCCAGGCGAGTGAACCATCGCTGCTGCCGTCGTTCACGTACATCACTTCGTACGTGGGCGCGCAGGCGCCCAACACCGCGGTCAGGCGACGGTGGAACTCCGGGAGGACGTCGATTTCGTTGTACACGGGAACGAGCACGCTGAGCACCACGCCCTGCGCCGTCGTCGAGCCACCCCCGTTCTCCATGCGACGGAACTCCTCACTCGCAGGGGTTGGCTTTCACCGTGAGTTCCGCGAGTGATTTCCCGCTTTCCCGCTCGACGAGCTGGAACTTGGTGTCCGGGAACACCCAATTGCCGGTCGTCGACTGGCCCGAGGAACCGCCGTTGAGCCACAGCTTCCGCTCGCCCTTCGCATCGACCACGTAGATCGAGACCTCGGCGACCTGCCTGGCGGCGACATCCCACTTCGCCGTGGAAGTGATCGCGCCATCCACCGCATCGCAAGTGCGGAAGGAGCCGGGGTCGATCGAGAACATGGCGTCGCCGATCGGCGGCTGCACCTGCTTGGCCTCGGTTGGCGCCGTGGCCACGGGGGGCGCGGCACCCGCATCGTTCGGCGCAGGCGGCGCTTCCTGGCTGCAAGCGGTGGCACCGCAGAAGGCAAGCGCGAGGGCAAGCGGTCGGATCTTCATGGTGATTCAACTCCACGTTGGGGGGGGCGTCGCGGCATGGATCGCCTGAGGAAGCCGGGGCGCCAATCCTTGAGCTTCAGCGCGGGCCGCTCCAGGGACCACCAGGAGAGGTATCCCAAACCGATGGCGACCACGGCAGCCATCAAAAAATTATGCCATGGGCGTGCACCCGGAACCGCGGACACGACGAGCTGCTGCACCGGCCATCCCCAGAGATAGATGCCATAGGACGGGTCGCCCCATCGCTCCAGGCGCTTCCATGCCGGCGTTCGGTATGCGAACCAGAAGCAGAAGTACGCGAGCGCAATCGCGAACAGATAGGGCGCGGACTGGGTGCGCATCGACAGGTACACCAGCAGGGCGAGCATCGCCATGGCGGCATGCCCGATGCGCAACTCGTCCTTGTGCAGCTGCACGAGGATGCCGAGCAGGAAATAGCCCGCCAGGCGGAACCAGTCCTGGTGCAGGGGGATGAATTCCGGATGGGCGATTCCCAGCCAGGCCAGCCCAGCGATGGAAGCGGTTCCCAACCATCGCCGGCCCAACAGGCCGAACACGCCCAATGCAGCGGTCAGGAGGTACATCCGCATCTCCGCCGGGAGCGTCCAGATCGACCCGTTCACGGCATCCCGCACATGGTCCTTGAACACGCCCGGGAGTTGCCAGGCCATGTCTGAACTGAACCGGAGGTTCTTCCACACGTACGCGGCCACCTCCGGATTGCGCAGGTACTCGCCCAAGGAGGCTTGCGTCGACAGCGGACCGATGACGAACGCACTCGCCAACAACACCGCTGTGAAGGCGGGGACGATGCGCAGCACTCGGGCCTTGGCGAAATCGATCACGTCGCCGCGCGCGAGGAAGCTGCCGGACACCATGAACCCGCTGATCACGAAGAACATCGCGACCGCGATGTCCCCGCTGTACATCGGCCATCCGAGCCGGATGAAGAGGTCTTGCGAACCGTCCGGCTTGGCCAAGGCGAAACTGTGGCCGTAGATCACGGCAAGCGCGGCGACGATGCGAAGCAACAGGAAATTGTCGCGCCGCATCGACAGGTGGTCTGAAACACGCAATGCGCCCACGGGGCCCTCGCTCATCGAATCCTTTTCCATCCCCATTTTCGTTCCCCTTCCCTGGCCGTCGCTGTGCACGACGAGGTGCAATCGAAGCATGGCGCATCAGCCGCGCCACGGCCATGCGTCTGCCGCATCCTGCCGACGCGCCTCAACGATCGCCTTGCTGTTCCATAGCACGTCCGCATCCCGCGCTTCCGGCGGGACCCGCCCACGCCTGTTCGCCACCGGCCGCGTCCTGCCGGCGCCAACCTTCTTCGACCAGGACCCGGGCCAGCACCGGCGACTCGTTGGGCGCCAGGACCACGTGCGACGGGCGCCATTGCGCCAGCGCGGCGCGCCAGGTCGCGCCGCTCGGATCCGTTTCAGCGCGCTGGCGCGCCTGCCAGGCGCCGGGGTCGTAGCGGCGATGCACCGAGAACGCGCGGCCGCCGCCGGCACCGACGAATGGGCGCTTCGGGTCGGCCATCAGCACGCATGCCATCGGGTCGCGGGCCATGATCGCTTCCAGCAACGCACGTTCCGGGATCGCGGCGCGCAGGTGCGCGGCGCGCCCCCCCGGCCCCTCACGCAACATCCGCAACCACGCGTTCTGCTGCAGGGTCCAGCTGGTGGTCGGCATCAGGGCGGCATCGACCGCGACCAGCGCCAGCACCGCGACCAAGAAGCCGCGTGGAGGGGCCAGCCGGGCGAGCGCGACCGTACCGAGCACCACCAGCACGGCGTAGGCGGGGAACAGGTAGCGCAGGTACTGCATCTGCCAGAACAGCAGTGCGGCGACGGCGATCGCCCACGCGCCGAGCCATGCCATCGCCCGGCTCGCGCGCGCGCCT
>JAFLEC010000210.1 GCA_017302095.1 Lysobacterales bacterium
GACCCCGCGCAGGTGCGGCATGCCGGCGATGCCGGTGACGATGGTCAGGAAGATCACCGGCGCGATGATCATCTTCACCAGCTTGATGAAGCCGTCGCCGAGCGGCTTCATCGCCTCGCCCAGCGCCGGCTGCAGGTGGCCGAGCAGCGCCCCGGCGACGATCGCGACCAGCACCTGCACGTAGAGGTGCCGGTACCACGGAGTCGGCGGCGCGGCGGGCATGGCGGTCGCGGGCATCGGGCGGTCCTGTCGGGATCGGCGGATGGTAGCCCGCGCGGCGGCGGTGCGAGCGCGGCATCGGCTACCCTGCCGGGATGCCCACGCACGCCCTGCACCATCGCCTGCCCCTGTCGGCGCTCGTGCCATCGACATTCGTGGGCGCGGTATTCGTGCTGGCGCTGCTGCTGCAACTGCCGCTCGCCTTCAACCCCGGCTACTACAGCCACGACGAACTGCAGTGGGCCGCGTTCGCGCAGGCGGGGACGCCTGCCGGCTGGAGCGATCCGGCGGTGTTCCAGTACCGGCCGCTGACCTTCGCCACGTGGATGGCGCTGTCGCGCGCGCTGTTCGACACACCGATGCTGTTCCACGCCGTGCTGGTGGCCTGGGGCGCGGTGAACGCGACGCTGCTGGCGCTGGCTGGCCGCGGCTTCGGCCTCGCGCCGCGGGTCGCAGTGGGCGGCGCGCTGGCATTCGTGCTCACGCCCTACGCGGCGTACACGCATGGCTGGGTGGGCTGCATCGCAGATCTGCTGTGGGTGTCCTGCGCGCTGCTGCTCGCACTCGCGGTGCAACGCGTCCGCGCGGCATGGGCGGCGGCGGGCTGGGGGTTGTTGCTCACGGCGATCGCCTTGCTGGCGAAGGAGGCCGCGTTCGCGATCCCGCCGCTGTTGCTGGTCGCGGCGCTGTTCGACGGCGCGCGCCGGCGCCACTGGCTGGTCGCGATGCTGGCCGCGGGCATGGCCTGCGCGCTGTACCTCGGCCTGCGGGTGGACGCCCTGCTGCATGCGCCACGCGATGGCGCGCAGTACGCGTTGTCGCCGTGGAACGCCCCGCTGCGCTGGTTCGAATACCAGGTGTTCGCGCCGATCCCGCCGCTGATGGAAGTCTTCACCGTGCTGCGAAGGACGGGGCCGGTCCTGCTCGCCGCCGCGCTGTGGGGGGCGCTGCTGGCGGCGGTGTGGAACGCATGCCGGCGCTGCGCGGCGGTGTTCCTGCTCGGCGGCATTGCCGCGCTGTTGCCGGTGCTGCCGCTCGGCGCCGGCTGGAACCACTACGCCTATGGCTTCGCCGCGGTCGCCTGCATGGTGGTGGCCGCGGCATGGCCGCGTGCGCGGCGGACGGGACGCATCGCGATCGCCGGGTTCGCACTGCTCACCTGCCTGCATGGCGCGGTGGTGATGGCGCGCATGCACCAGGTCGGCCGCATCCAGGCGGTGTTCTCGCCGGCGCTGGCCACGGCCTTGGCCGCGCGACCGGCGACCGCGACCCTCGCGCTGCGGCTGGATCCCGACGCCAAGCCGTGGGTATTCCAGCGGCTGACCCACGCGATCCCGTCCTACGCCGGGGTGGCGATCGGCGACCGCGTGCGGCTGGTCGCGGCCGGGATGCCGGCCGACTACCGGGTGACCGCCGACGGCCACCTGCTTGCGCTGCGCTAGAGCTCGACGACGGTTTCGCTGTCCATGATCTGGTCCAGCCGGATCCGGTTGGCGAACAGCGAGAACGCCAGCATCCCGGCCAGGCCATTGGCGCGCGCGACCCATTCCGGCAACCAGCGCGGCGGCAACAGGTCGCCGCTGTCGAACAGCGGCTCGAAGCGCTGCACGTCGGCCAGGGTCATCTTGCCGGCGAACAGCATGCGGCACAGCCGCAACTTGTCGTGCTTGAGCGCCCAGCGGAAGAAAGTGTGCACGCCGATCAGGCCGCGCAGGTACACGGTGTCCTTGGTGAACGCCGCGCCGCCGGTGGTCGGCACGCCGCGGAACACCCGCTGCGCGGAGGTGAAGCCCTCGACCTCATCCTGCCCGGCATCCAGGAAGTAGCGGAACACCTGCAGGAAGTCGGCGCCTTCCAGCGCCATCGCCACCGCCTCGATGCGCAGGCTTACCCGCTTCATGCGTTCGATGTCGATGCTGCCGGTGATCTGCTCGGCGAACACCGCGAGCCCTTCCTGGGTGGCGGTGCTGCGCGGCGAGGACAGCGCCAGGCTCGGCAGCACCGCCTGCTGCTGGCCGTTCAGCGCGGTCAGCGAATGCACGAAGGCCTCGTGCTGCAGCAGCTGGTGGCGGTCGTAGTCGGAAAACGCGGCACCGGCGCGCAGGCGGATACGGGTGGGGCCGGCGGCGGCCTTGGCGATCAGGTCCGGATCCAGCTGCACGGTGATCACCCGCGCATCGAAGTAGTCGTCCAGCGCCGCCTGCAACTGCAGCGACAGCGCGGTGGCCGAGATCTGCACCTGTTCGGCCGGGGCCAGCAGCTCGCGGTCGAGTTCGTTGGCGATGGCGATGAAATGGTTGGCCGCCTCGCGGGTGGTCGCCCCGCCCGGCAAGGCATGGTCGGGCTTGCCGAACAGCGCGATCGACAGGTCGGTCACCGCCGGCGTGCCGAGCCGCTCCAGCAGTTCGGCGGCCAGCGACCAGCCCTGCGCGGATTCGACCAGGTACACGCCGAGCGGATGGCCGGGATCGGCGGCGGCGGCGATCGCCGCGAACTCGCGGCGGGCCTCGGAGAAATCGTGCTTCGGGTAGGCGTAGGCGGGCAGGCGCGGATTGCCGCGCGCCCAGCCGGCGAGGAAGGCCTGCTGTTCGCTGGCGGGCCAGCTGGCGAGGCTGAGCAGGCGCACGCCCTTGGCGGCCTTCGCCAGCCGCGCGTCGAGCGCCGCGTGGTGGGCGATCTCGGGCCGCGGGCGTGCCGGGAGGTCCATCTCAGTGGCGCCCGTACTTCTCGTCCACGCGCTTGTACAGGGCCTTGTTCTGCACGCGCGCGTCGGCCTTCTGCGCCAGCCGGGTCGCCAGCTGGTTGGCCGCGCCGGCGACTTCGGCGCTGAGCTTGAGGAAGTTGGCGACGCGTTCGGCGTCGAGGGTGCCGGCCTCGACCGCCGCGCGCACCGCGCAACCCGGCTCCTTCGCATGCCGGCAGTCGCGGAAGCGGCACTGGGCCGCCAGCGCTTCGATGTCGGCGAAGCTTTCGGCGACATCTTCCTCGCCGGTCGGCTTGAGCTCGCGCATGCCCGGCGTGTCGATCATGCAGGCGCCCGACGGCAGCGCGATCAGCGCACGATGGGTGGTGGTGTGGCGGCCACGGTCGTCGCCCGCGCGCACCGCGCCGGTCTTCATCTTCTCGATGCCGAGCAGGGTGTTGGTGAGGGTCGACTTGCCGGCGCCGGAACTGCCGACCAGCACGATGCTGCGGCCGGCGCCCAGCCACGGGTCCAGCGCGGCGACGCTGGCCCGGTCCTTGGCGTTGACGTGGACCACCGGGGCCTCCAGCGCGCGCAGGTCGCGCAGCGCGGCCTCGACGTCGGCGCCGTCCTTGTCGGACTTGGTGAGGACGACCACCGGCTGCACGCCGCTGCCGCCGACCAGCAGCAGGTAGCGCTCGATCCGGCGCGGGTTGAAGTCGGCGTCCAGGCCGCAGACCACGAACACGCTGTCGAGGTTGGCGGCGATCACCTGCTGCCGGTAGTGCTCGCCGGCGGCGCCGCGCTTGATCGCGGAGAACCGCGGCAGCAGCGCGACGATGCGCAGGGCGTTGGGCGGCTCGCCCTCGACCAGCACCCAGTCGCCGACCGCCGGGCGCTGCTCGGGCGACAGCTCGCCCTTGCGGTAGCTGCCGGCCCGCTGCCACTCCGGCAGCGATTCCGCGCGATGGGCGGCATCGACCGACTCCGACACCAGGTAGCCGCTGCGATGCTGCTCGACGATGCGCGCCGGCCGCGCC
>JAFLEC010000211.1 GCA_017302095.1 Lysobacterales bacterium
CATGGCTGCTCCTGATTCGCCCGCGTCGCCGCGGGTCCGCGAACGCCCGCTGTCGCCGCACCTGCAGGTCTACAAGCGCCAGGTGCAGATGATGACCTCGATCACCCATCGCGCGACCGGCATGGTGCTCGCGGTGGGTGCGCTCGCGATGGTCTGGGGCCTGGGCGCCCTGGCCGCCGGCAGGGGGCCATGGACCGAGTTCGTCGCCTGCGTCGGATCGCCGTTCGGCAAGGTGGTGCTGTTCGGCTTCACCTGGGCATTGGCCTATCACCTGATCAACGGCATTCGCCACCTGGTCCAGGACGCCGGACATGGGTTCGCGATCCCCGAATTCATCCGCAGCAGTTGGATCTCGGTGATCGGCAGCGTGGTCCTGGTCGTGCTCGCGTGGGTGGTGGTGCTGGCGCGTTGGGGGCAGGCATGAGCGGAATCGGGAAGGACATGCGGACGCCGCTCAAGCGCGCGCGTGGCTTGGGCTCGGCGAAGGACGGCACCAGCCATTTCCTGTGGCAGCGGGTGACGGCGATCGCGCTGGTCCTGGCCGGGATCTACTTGCTCGGCCTGCTGATCGGCCTGTCGGGCGCGGACTACGATTTCGCGCGGGCCATCGTGTCCGATCCGTTCAACGCGAGCGTGCTGGTGGCCTTCGTGGTCGCCGCGTTCTGGCACGCCAAGCTGGGGCTGCAGGTGATCATCGAGGACTACGTCCACGCGCCGTTGCTGGCCGGCATCGCCCATCTCGCGAACATCTTCGTCTGCGCGCTGGCGGCCATCGCCGGCGTGCTGGCGGTGCTGCGCATCGCCACCCTGGGAGTCTGAGCACGTGTCCGCATACAGGATCGAGGAACACAAGTTCGACATGCTGGTGGTCGGCGCCGGCGGTGCCGGCCTGCGCGCCACCTTCGGCCTGGCCCAGAAGGGGCTGAAGACCGCCTGCATCACCAAGGTCTTCCCGACCCGCAGCCACACCGTGGCCGCGCAGGGTGGGATCTCGGCCGCGCTCGGCAACATGGGCGAGGACGACTGGCGCTTCCACTTCTACGACACCATCAAGGGCTCGGACTGGCTGGGCGACCAGGACGCGATCGAATACATGTGCCGCGAGGCGATTCCCGCGATCATCGAGCTGGAGCACCAGGGCGTCCCGTTCAGCCGCACCGAGGACGGCAAGATCTACCAGCGTCCGTTCGGCGGCATGACCACGCATTACGGCAAGGGCATCGCCCAGCGCACGTGCGCCGCCGCCGACCGCACCGGCCACGCGATCCTGCACACCCTGTACCAGCAGTCGCTGGCGCACGACGCGCAGTTCTTCATCGAATACTTCGCGCTCGACCTGATCATGGACGAGGAGGGCGCCTGCCGCGGCGTGCTCGCGCTGGACATGGCCGAGGGCACGCTGCACCTGTTCCGCGCCCAAGGCGTGGTGCTGGCCACCGGCGGCTACGGCCGCGCCTACTTCTCCGCGACCTCGGCGCACACCTGCACCGGCGACGGCGGCGGCATGGCGCTGCGCGCCGGGCTGGGCCTGCAGGACATGGAATTCGTGCAGTTCCACCCGACCGGCATCTACGGCGCCGGCTGCCTGATCACCGAGGGCGTGCGCGGCGAAGGCGGCATCCTGCGCAACAGCAACGGCGAGCGCTTCATGGAGCGCTACGCCCCGAACGCCAAGGACCTCGCCTCGCGCGACGTGGTGTCGCGCTCGATGACCATCGAGATCCGCGAGGGCCGCGGCGTCGGCGAGCACAAGGACCACATCTTCCTCGACCTCACCCACCTCGACCCGAAGGACATCCACGAGAAGCTGCCCGGCATCGCCGAGAGCGCGCGGATCTTCGCCGGCGTCGACGTCGAGAAGCAGCCGATCCCGGTGATCCCGACCGTGCACTACAACATGGGCGGCATCCCGACCAACTACCACGGCGAAGTGGTGCAGCTGCGCAACGGCGACCCCGACGCGGTGGTGCCGGGCCTGTACGCGATCGGCGAGGCCGCCTGCGTGTCGGTGCACGGCGCCAATCGCCTCGGTTCCAACTCGCTGCTGGACCTGGTGGTGTTCGGGCGCGCGGTGGCCAATCGCTGCGCCGAGACCATCACCCCGGGCGCGACCCACAAGACCCTGCCGGCGGATGCCTGCGACAAGGCGCTGGCCAACCTCGACACGCTGCGCAACGCGCATGGCGACACCCCGACTGCGGTGATCCGCAACCACATGCAGCGCGCGATGCAGAAGGACGCCGCGGTGTTCCGCACCGGCGAGACCCTGGCCGAGGGCGTGAAGGCGATCCGCGACATCCACGCCAGCTTCGCCGACGTCAAGGTCAGCGATCGTTCGCTGGTGTGGAACTCCGACCTGGTGGAGACCCTGGAGCTGCAGAACCTGCTGGGCCAGGCGCTGACCACCATCGTGTCGGCGGCGAACCGCACCGAGTCGCGCGGCGCGCACGCGCGCGAGGACTACCCGGAGCGCGACGACGCCAACTGGCACAAGCACAGCGTGTGCTGGGTGGACGATGCCGGCAACACCCGCATCGACTACCGCCCGGTGCACATGTACACGCTCAGCGGCGACGTCGAGGTCGTGCCGCCGAAGCCGCGCGTCTACTGACCGGGAGAGACCAGGACCATGGCCGAATTCACCCTCCCGAAGAACTCGCAGATCCAGAAGGGCAAGCACTTCCCGGCCCCGGCCGGCGCGAAGCAGCCGCGCACCTTCAAGGTCTACCGCTGGAATCCCGACGACGGGATGAACCCGCGCGTGGACACCTACGACGTCGACCTCGCGACCTGCGGGCCGATGGTCCTGGACGCGCTGATCAAGATCAAGAACGAGATCGACCCGACCCTGACCTTCCGGCGTTCGTGCCGCGAGGGCATCTGCGGGTCGTGCGCGATGAACATCGACGGCACCAACACGCTGGCCTGCACCAAGGCGATCGACGATTGCGGCAAGGGGGGTAGGGGTGATGTGCCGATCTACCCGTTGCCGCACATGTCGGTGGTCAAGGACCTGGTGCCGGACCTGACCCACTTCTACGCGCAATACGCCAGCATCCGCCCGTGGCTGCGCACGCAGACGGTGGCGCCGAGCCGCGAGCGCCTGCAGAGCAAGGATGACCGCGCCAAGCTCGACGGCCTGTACGAATGCATCCTGTGCGCATGCTGCAGCACGTCCTGCCCAAGCTACTGGTGGAACGGCGAGCGCTACCTCGGCCCGGCGATCCTGCTGCAGGCCTACCGCTGGATCGTGGACAGCCGCGACGAGGACACCGGGGCGCGCCTGGACGACCTCGAGGACCCGTTCAAGCTGTACCGCTGCCACACGATCATGAACTGCGCGCGGACCTGTCCGAAGGGCCTCAACCCCGCCAAGGCGATCGCAGAGATCAAGAAGCTGATGCTGGCGCGTCGCGCCTGAGGCATCTCCCTCCCGTTCGCGGGAGGGACCACGCGAGGGCGAGGCGCACGTGAGCCACGACGACGAGATCGAGCTGCGCAAGCTGCGCTGGCGTTGCCGGCGCGGAATGCGCGAACTCGACCAGTTGCTCGAACGCTGGCTGGACCGCGCATGGCGGCAAAGTCCCACCCGCGAACGCGAGGTGTTCCTGCGCCTGCTGGACACCGAGGACGATAGGCTCTGGCGCTGGTTCCTAGGCCACGAGGCCCCGTCGGATGTCGAAATCGCGACGCTCGTCGATCGCATCGCCGCCTTGCCGCATTGAATGGCAGCCCTCGCGCTGGCAGGGCCGCGCGCTGTGGATGCTGGCGGTGCTCGCGCCGCTCGGGGTGCTGGCAAGCGACCTGCCGGCGGCCTGATCCCGGGCCACGGCGGTGTGCTGGACCGGATCGACAGCGTGCTCGCCGCGCTGCCCGTGTTCGCGCTGGGCAAGGCCTGGCTGGGCTTCTGAGGCGACCGCGATGCGTCCCGTCCCG
>JAFLEC010000212.1 GCA_017302095.1 Lysobacterales bacterium
CGGCCTTGCCGTTGGCCGTGCAGGCTTGCAGGCCCACCTCAAGAGGACAACCCATGAGCGATATCGCCTCCACCGCGGGGCGGCCGGTGAAATCCCGCGCCGCCGTCGCCTTCGCCGCAGGCGAACCCTTGAAGATCGTCGAGATCGACGTCGCCCCGCCGCGCAAGGGCGAAGTGCTGGTGCGCATCACCCACACCGGGGTCTGCCACACCGATGCCTTCACCCTCTCGGGCGAGGATCCGGAGGGCCTGTTCCCGGTGGTGCTGGGGCATGAAGGCGCCGGCATCGTGGTCGAGGTCGGCGAGGGCGTGACCAGCGTGAAGCCGGGCGACCACGTGATCCCGCTGTACACCGCAGAATGCGGCGAGTGCCTGTTCTGCAAGTCCGGCAAGACCAACCTGTGCACCTCGGTGCGCGCGACCCAGGGCAAGGGCGTGATGCCGGATGGCACGTCGCGCTTCTCGTACGAAGGCCAGCCGCTGTACCACTACATGGGCTGCTCGACCTTCAGCGAGTACACCGTGGTCGCCGAGGTCTCGCTGGCCAAGGTAAACCCCGACGCCAACCCGGAGCATGTCTGCCTGCTCGGCTGCGGCGTGACCACCGGCATCGGCGCCGTGCACAACACCGCCAAGGTGCAGCCGGGCGATTCGGTCGCGGTGTTCGGGCTGGGCGGGATCGGCCTGGCGGTGATCCAGGGCGCGCGCCAGGCCAAGGCGGGGCGCATCATCGCGATCGACACCAACCCGTCCAAGTTCGAGATGGCCAGGCAGTTCGGCGCCACCGACTGCCTCAACCCGAAGGACCACGACAAACCGATCCAGCAGGTCGTGGTCGAGATGACCGGCTGGGGCGTGGATCATTCCTTCGAGTGCATCGGCAACGTCAACGTGATGCGCGCGGCGCTGGAATGCGCGCACCGCGGCTGGGGCCAGAGCGTGATCATCGGCGTGGCCGGGGCGGGCCAGGAAATCAGCACGCGGCCGTTCCAGCTGGTGACCGGGCGCAAGTGGATGGGCACCGCGTTCGGCGGGGTGAAGGGGCGCTCGCAACTGCCGGGGATGGTCGAGGATGCCATGCGCGGCGACATCGAACTCGCCCCCTTCGTGACCCACACCATGGGCTTGGACGAGATCAACACTGCCTTCGACCTGATGCATGAGGGCAAGTCGATCCGTTCGGTCGTGCACTACTGAAGATCAATTTCGTCATCCCGGCGAACGCCGGGATCCAGCTTTTTCAAACAGTCTTCACTGCTGGATTCCGGCGTTCGCCGGAATGACGGCGAGGGGAACGCATGGAACGCATCGAACATCGCGCCTGCTTCGGCGGTTGGCAGGACGTCTACGCGCACGCATCGTCCGCGCTCGGCTGCACGATGCGCTTCGCGATCTACCTGCCGCCGCAGGCCGCGGACGGCCCGGTGCCGGCGCTGTACTGGCTGTCGGGGCTGACCTGCAACGAACAGAATTTCATCACCAAGGCCGGCGCACAGCGGTATGCGGCCGAGCACGGCATCGCCCTCGTCTGCCCGGACACCAGCCCGCGCGGCGAAGGGGTGGCGGATGCGGAGGGCTACGACCTCGGCCAGGGCGCGGGCTTCTACGTCAATGCCACGCGGGCGCCGTGGGCCGCGCACTACCGCATGTACGACTACGTGGTCGATGAACTGCCGGCGCTGGTCGAGGCCCATTTCCCGGTCACCGATGCGCGCGCGATCAGCGGGCATTCGATGGGCGGGCACGGCGCGCTGGTGCTCGCGCTGCGCAACCCAGGCCGGTACCGCAGCGTGTCGGCGTTCTCGCCGATCGTCGCGCCGTCACGTGTGCCGTGGGGGCAGAAGGCGTTCGCTGCCTACCTTGGCGAGGATCGGGATGCGTGGGACGCCTACGATGCCACCGTGCTGGTCGCCTCCGCATCGGAACGGCTGTCGATCTTGGTCGACCAGGGCGATGCCGACGAATTCCTCGCAGGCCAGTTGCAGCCATGGCGCCTGCAGGCCGCCGCGGCCGCGGCCGGGCACCCGCTCACCCTGCGCATGCAGCCCGGGTACGACCACAGCTACTACTTCATCGCCAGCTTCATTGGCGAGCACATCGCCCACCACGCGGCCGCGCTCAGGCGAGCATGACGTCGGTGTAGGCGAAGCGCCCGTCGCGCAGCACGGTCTCGCCGCGTTGCAGCGCAAGCGGCGCATCGAACATCGGCCCGGCCGCGACGCAGGTGTGGAATTCGCCGTTCTCGCCGCAGGGGTCGACGCCCGCCGGCAGTTCGTCGAGAAGGGTGGCATCGAAGGCGCGTCCGGCGAAGCGCGGGTCGAGCCGGGCAGTGTCCACGCAGCACAGGGACGCGCGCAGCCTGCCATCGATCATCGCGCGCGCGAGCTGCGCGGTGTCGCGGCCGAACAACGGGTAATGCGGGGTCCAGCCGAAGCGCGCGCACAGCGCGTCGCGGTAGGCCTTGATGTCGGCCAGGAACAGGTCGCCGAAGGCGATGTCGCGCACCCCCGGCCAGCGACGCGCGGCCTCGGCGAGGCCATCGCCGAACGCGGCCTCGTAGATCGCGTTGCCGGCGGCTTGCGGGATCCACGCCTCGACCAGCGGCAGCCCGGTGGCGCGCGCCTGCGCATGCAGGACATCGCGGCGGATGCCCTGCATCGACACGCGGTCGTGGCCTTCGGTGAGCGTGGTGAGCAGGCCGACGATCTCCAGCCCGCCGCGCATGCGCGCCGCATGCAGGGTCCACGCGGCGTCCTTGCCGCCGCTCCACGACAGCAGCGCGGGGATCATCGGTCGTGGAGGCTCAGGCGGCGGTGACGTCGCGCAGCTGCCAGCCGCTGCCCGCGAGCAGTTGAAGGCGCTGGCGCAGCACCGCGGACGGCAACGCGGTCACCACCACCAGGTCGATGTGCAGGTCGTCCTGTGCGCCGGTGACGGTGGCCGCGGGATCGGTGGCGCCGAGCGCGGGGTCGACGTCGTCGGGGTCGTCCTGCAAGGCCCGCCAGCGTTCGAACAGCGCCTCCGAACGCAAGGCTTGCTGCAGCTCGTCGGCGAAGGCGTCAGCGCCATGCGCGCGGAAGGCGAGGGCGGGGTTCGGCCCGCGCGCGGTCGCGGGATCCTGCAGGCGAAGGTAGAAACGGGTGGGCATGCGCGGCTCCGGGGGAGGTCCCCGACAGGCTAGCGGAGCCGCGTTAGCGTGGCGTGGTGGCTCAGGCCAGCTTGGCCGCGTCGCCGGCGAAGCCGATCACCAGCGCGCCGATGCCGACGTTCACCAGCCCGGACAGGCCCATCACGCTCTCGAACACTTCGACGTTGTGGTCGGCGCAGACCTCGCGCAGTGCCTCGTAGCCGGGCAGCGCGCGCATCTTCTCGAGTTCGCCGCCGTAGCTCAGGCACATCGTCGGGGTCATCAGCCCGGCGCGCACGCGCTGCGCGGCGAACGAGAATAGCTTCTCCGCGGCGGTGTCGAAGCCCTTCACCTTCGCCACCGGGCCGGTCTCGCCCTTGTTGCAGTGGAGGATCGGCTTGATGTCCAGCGCGGTGCCCAGCGCGGCGCTGAGCAGGCTCACGCTGCGGTCGCCGCGCTTGCGGATGCGTGCGCGCAGGTAGTTCAGGTCGGGCGGCACCATGTAGCCCTGCAGGTTCTGGGCGAGGCTTTCGAGGCGTGCGCGGATCTTCGGCGGCGCTTCGCCGGCCTCGCGCAGGCGGGCCGCCTCGATCGCCAGCACGCCCACCGCGGCGAACACGTTCTGGCTGTCGATCACCCGCAGCGAGAACGGCGTGTTGTTGCCTGCCGCCTGCCGCACCGACTTGTAGTCGTTGAGGATGGTGTAGCTGGCCTGTTGCGCGTTGTCGTGGATGCCGCTGCGGGTGCGGGTGGTGGTGATGCAGAACACGTAGTCGTAGTCGAGCACCAGTTGCGAGATGAACAGGTCG
>JAFLEC010000213.1 GCA_017302095.1 Lysobacterales bacterium
CGGCAGCCGGGTGCCAGCGCCTGCATCGCCAGCGCGGTGCCGGCGGCCAGTCCGCCGCCGCCCAGCGGCACCACCAGCGCGTCGAGGTCCGGATGCGCGGTCAGCAGTTCGAGCGCGGCGGTGCCCTGGCCGGCGATCACCCGCGCATCGGTATAGGGATGGACGATGGTCGCGCCGGTCGCCGCCTGTACCTGCGCGCACATGGCCTCGCGCGCGGCGATGGTCGGCGCGCAGCGATGCAGGATCGCGCCCGCGCGTGCGATCGCCGCGAGCTTGGCCTGGACCGCGCCTTCCGGCACCACCACATGGCAGGGAATCCCGCGCAAGCGTGCCGCCAGCGCCAGCGCCGCGCCGTGGTTGCCGGACGAATGGGTGGCGACGCCGCGCGGGGCGACCTCGTCGGCCAGCGACCACACCGCATTGCAGGCACCGCGGAACTTGAACGCGCCGACCCGTTGCAGGTGCTCGGCCTTGAAATGCAGGTGTGCGCCGGCCTCCGCATCCAGCGAACGGCTGAGCAGCATCGGGGTCACGTGGGCATGCGGGGCGATGCGCGCGGCGGCATCGAGGACGTCGGCGAAACCGGGCAAGGCGGTGGGTGCAGGCATCGCCGCATGCTAGCGCAGGCGCCCCGGCCTGAATCGTTCAGGCGCGAGGTCGTCCGGCCTGTCAGGATTAAGCACGGATTCAATCCGCCGGCCCGACGCTGGCGCTACGTACACGGGGATCCACCGCCATGTTCCGCAAGCTCCTGCTCCCGGCCCTCGCCACCGCCCTGCTGGCCGGTTGCGCGACCGACTACACCTATCGCGGCGGCAGCGGCGACTATTACTACGGTCGCCCTCAGGTCGAATACCGCACCGTGGGTCCTTATGGCTATCCGGGCTTCGGCGGCTATTTCGGTTATGGCTACGGGGCGTACGGACCGTATGGCTTCTACGGATACGGAAGCCCGTACGGCTATTACGGATCGCCGTACTGGGGGCCTTGGCAACCGCGCCCGCCGCGGCCCGGCCATGGCCATGGCGACGGACATGGCGATGCCGATGGCGACGATCGTCCGCCGCCTTGGCGCGACTTCGGCCGGATGGCGCCGCGCGAGGGCGTGCGTCGCCCCGATGAGGCCCCGCGCCCGCGTTATCGCGACACCGCGCCGCAACGCGAACCGCGGTCCTCTGAACGCCCGACGCAGGCCCCGTCGATGCGCGGCGAAGGCACCAGCGGGTCGCCGATGGGTCGCGCCATCCGCGGCGCGCGCCGCAGCGCCGGAAATCCCGGGGAGTAAGCGTGCGCTGCGTCACGATCATGGCCATTCGTGCGTCCCTGCCTGACCAGAAGCGTCACTCAGCGACCCGAAAGGGGTAAGCTCAGCCCATGCCGGCGACTTGTGGGGACCTCCGGATCCCCCCTGTTCCGTCACCCTGCAGTCGCCGGCACCTTCTTTCTTTCTCGTGCGGGTTCGATCGCCCAAAAAAATGAGGGCCGAACGTCCCCCGACATTCGGCCCTCCAGCGTCCTCGCCCTGCGCAAGACCGGCCCCTGTTCAGTCCGGCCATCGCCCGTTAAGCGTGCCACGGCGAGTGCTGGAGAGGTAAAAGCAGGAAGCGTGCCAAGTCAGCGAAAGGTGTGGAAAACCACCATGATGCCGGCGGCCGTACACGTCGCGTCCGTATTGCCGGGTTCGCACGCAACTTGGTCAGGCAATGATCCTGCTTGTACCCGCCTAGAATGTGCGGCCCGTGGGTTGGCGTCGCGGTGATGGCCTGGACATGGGCGGTCCCTCCGGCCGCGGCCGCACCGGCTGTCGCCGACGGGGCTGGCAGGAGCCAAGCATGAGCGATTCCTTCTACACCTTCGACGTCATCGTCATCGGCGGCGGGCACGCGGGCACCGAAGCCGCGCTGGCGTCCGCGCGCGTCGGCGCGCGCACGCTGCTGCTGACCCACGGCATCGAGACGGTGGGCGCGATGAGCTGCAACCCGGCCATCGGCGGCATCGGCAAGGGCCATCTGGTGAAGGAGATCGACGCGCTGGGCGGGATCATGGCGCGCGCTGCGGACGCCGCCGGCATCCAGTGGCGCGTGCTGAACGCCAGCAAGGGTCCGGCCGTGCGTGCGACCCGCTGCCAGGCCGACCGCGCGCTGTACCGGAGCTTCATCCGCCGCGCGGTGGAAACCCAGCCGAACCTCACCGTGTTCCAGGCGGGGGTGGACGACCTGGTCATCGAACAGGAGACCGTGCGCGGCGCGATCACCAACACCGGTCTGCGCTTCATCGCGCCGGCGGTGGTGCTGACCGCCGGCACCTTCCTCGCCGGCAAGATTCACATCGGCGAGACCCAGTACGCCGCCGGCCGCATGGGCGATCCGCCGTCCACCGCGCTGGCGCACAAGTTGCGCGAAGGCCGCTTCGTGGTCGACCGCCTGAAGACCGGTACCCCGCCGCGCATCGACGGCCGCACGCTCGACTATTCGGTGATGGCCGAGCAGCCCGGCGACGACCCGCGCCCGGTGATGTCGTTCCTGGGCAGCACCGCGGACCATCCGCCGCAGGTCAGCTGCTGGATCACCCAGACCAGCGAGCGCACCCACCACCTGATCCGCGATGCACTGCACCGCTCACCGTTGTACAGCGGCCAGATCGAAGGCATCGGCCCGCGCTACTGCCCGTCGATCGAGGACAAGGTGGTGCGCTTCGCCGAGAAGGCCAGCCACCAGATCTTCGTCGAGCCCGAAGGCCTGGGCGTCAACGAGATCTACCCGAATGGCATCTCCACCTCGCTGCCGTTCGACGTGCAGCTGGAGCTGGTGCGCAGCATCGCCGGCTTCGAACGCGCGCACATCACCCGCCCGGGCTACGCGATCGAATACGACTTCTTCGATCCGCGCGGGCTGAAGGCCTCGCTGGAAACCAAGGCGGTGGCGGGACTGTTCTTCGCCGGCCAGATCAACGGCACCACCGGCTACGAGGAAGCCGCCGCGCAGGGCCTGCTGGCCGGCGCCAATGCCGCGCGCTTCGTGCGCGGAGAGGACGCATGGACCCTGCGGCGCGACGAGGCCTACCTCGGCGTGCTGGTCGACGATCTGATCACCCACGGCACCTCCGAGCCGTACCGCATGTTCACCAGCCGCGCCGAGTACCGGCTGCAGCTGCGCGAGGACAACGCGGATGCGCGGCTGACGCCGGTGGGCCGTGAGCTCGGGCTGGTGGACGACGCGCGCTGGGAGCGCTTCGCCCGCAAGCGCGAGGCGGTGGTCGCCGAGACCGCCCGCCTGTCGGCGCTGTGGGCGGCCCCGAACAACGCGCTGGGTGCCGCGCTGGCGCGCCACCTCGGCGTCGAGGTCAGCCGCGAGAACAATGCGCTCGACCTGCTGCGCCGCCCGGAGCTCGACTATGCCGCGCTGATGCGCGTGCCCGAACTCGGCCCGGCGGTGGACGACGCCAAGGTCGCCGAGCAGGTGGAGATCGAGACCAAGTACGCCGGTTACCTCGACCGCCAGCGCGAGGAGATCGCGCGCCAGCGCCGCCACGAAACCACCGCGATCCCGGCCGCCTTCGATTACGCACAGGTGCGCGGGTTGTCCGCGGAAGCGCTGCAGAAACTCGAGCGCGTGCGTCCCGAGACGGTCGGGCAGGCGCAGCGCATCCCCGGCATGACCCCGGCGGCGATCTCGCTGCTGCTGGTGCACCTGGAGCGCCAGCGCCGCGAACGCGCGGCCTGACCGCGCCGCCGGCGTATCCTGCGCGGATGCACACGCGCCCCCGGATCGCCTTCGCCCTTGCCCTGCCGCTGCTGGCCGCCTGCGCCCGCCCACCCGCGCCGCCTGTCGCCAGCGATGGCGACTACCGCGCGCAGGTCTGGCCGTTGCCGGCCGCCGCCGGCGCGACGTCGCCCGACCTCAGCCTCGCCCCCGATGGCC
>JAFLEC010000214.1 GCA_017302095.1 Lysobacterales bacterium
CGCGCATCTCGAGTTCGGCCTGGACCAGCGCGTCCACGGCCTGGTCGAAGTAGTTGCGGCGGATGGTGCCGCCGAGCCGGCGCAGGTACGAGCGCAGGTAGGCGTTGCGCACCTGCGGCGCATCGAGATCGCGCTTGAGGAACGGCAGGTCGGATTCCACCATGTGCCGCATCACCAGCATCGGCGTGGGGCTGCGCAACGGCCGGAAATCGGGATTGCGCAGGCCGGGCGTGTCGTTGCGGGCGTGGAATTCGCCGAGCATCAGGCCGACGTCCACGAACGCCGGCTTCAGCCGCGCCTGCATCGCATCGATCAGCGGCGCCGCGGTCTCGTCGAGGCCGCTGAACACGGCCATGAATACCTTGTTGATCGCCATCGGCCCTTCCCGCGGCTCGGTCTCCAGGAACTGCTGGCGACACTGCTCGATGAGGTCGTGGATCCGCTGGGGATCGGGTTCGGTGTCCGGGATGTCGATCAGCCAGATCGTGTCCAGCTCCAGCGCCATCGGCGTGAACGGGCAGACCGGGCCGGCGCGGCCGACATCGGGATGCGGGCGCGCGAGGAAGCTGCGCACCCAGGCCACGGACGCGGCGAGCGGCGCATCGGGCGTGTTCGCCGCCTCCACCTCGGAAGCGCGACGCAACATGAAGCCGCTGCTCGCGGACTTGGCCGCATGCGGGCACCCGCCTTCGGCCCCGACCGCGCGGACTGCCATGGATTGATCACTTGCGTTCATGGGTAGGTTCCTGTGTCTGTCCTGGAATGCCGGCACCCGCGCGAAGACGAGCGAAGCCGTCTTCCGCGATCCCGCGCCTGCATGCGTCCCGCAACCGCTTGTCCTGCCTTCCTGCCTTCCGACGGCTCCTTCCGCACGACCCGCGGCCCCGCCGCCGACCGATTCCGCCTGCACGCCACCCGGCGCCCGGCGGGTCCTTCCCCCTTCCCCGCCACGACCGCGGCGGGGCATCACGCTTCGATCGGCGACTCCACGTCCGGCAAGTCCCGCTCGATCCGTCTCACCGGACGCAGGGCGTAGCCGGCAGCGGCCACCGCCGACATCGCCAGGCCCAGCACGATGAACATCAGCCCGAGCCCGCGCCCCTCGCCGACCCCGATCACCCGACCGACGCTGTCGGCCAGGACGCCGTCGGGCCGCAGCGCCGGTTCGAACACGAATTCCGCCAACGGCCCCGCCAGCAGGTACCCCAGCGGCAACGCCGCCTCGCTGGTCATGCGCACGATGGCCATGCAGCGTCCCAGCAACTGCGACGGTACCTTGGTCTGCCACAGCGCGTAGCCGGCCGACTGCGCCGGGGGCATGGCCAGGAACATCACGAACCCGGCCACGACGTAGAGCAGGAACGACGGCGCGAAGCCATGCGCGAACAGCGCCAGCCCGCTGAGGAAGGAAAAGCCGAGCAGACCGTCGACTTTGCGCCGGGGACCGCCCCAGACGGTGATCAACACGCCACCGACCAGCAGCCCGCCGCTGGCCAGCGACATCTGCAGGCCGAGCAGGCTCAGGTCCTGGTGCACCGCGGCGAGGACCAGCGGCGTGATCGCGACGCTGGCGATGGCGAACAGGAAACTGTCCGCCGTGCCGACGACCAGCAGGCCGAGCAGGCCCTTGCGTTCCGCGATGTAGCGCCAGCCTTCGCGGGCCTCGCGCAGCAGATCCGGGGCTTCGTGGTCATCGCGCCGCGGCCGCGGGACCCGCGCCAGCGCGATGCAGACCGCGCCGACCAGGAAACTGGCCGCGTCCGCCACCAGCACGCCGACGAGGCCGGTGAACTTCATCAGCACGCCGGCCAGCACCGGGCCGCCGACCAGCGACATGCCCTGCCCGGTCTGGATCAGGCCGTTCAGCCGTACCAGCTGGTCGCGGTCGGCCAGCAGCGGCACGCTGGCCGCGTAGGCAGGCTGGAGGAAGGTGTTGGTGATCGCGGAAAGGCCCACGCCGATGTAGATCACCGGCATCGACAACCCCCCGGTCGCGGCCAGCAGTGCCAGCGCAGCGATCACGGCCGCCGACGCCGCCTCGCAGACGATCATCACCCGCCGCCGATCCCAGCGGTCCACCAATGCGCCGGCGAACGGCGAGAGCACCAGCGCGGGGATCGCCATCGCCACGAAGACCATCGCGAATTGCGTGGTCGAACCGGTCGTCTGGTAGACCCAGACCCCGAGGGCGAAGCTGGTCAGGCGCGACCCCATGCCCGAGATCAGCTGGCCGAACCAGATCAGCAGGAAATCGCGGAGGCTCGAGGAACGACCGGCGGCGGACACCGTCGTGCTCATGCGGCCTCCCCGCGCGGGGGCGGCGTCCGTTCTGGCCAGGCGATCATGCGCATGCTTCCGATTCCGTCCTGGACGTTCAGCCGGCCAGCAAGGCCTGGAGGTCTTCGTCCGACAGCCCTTCCAGTTCGCCCAGCATGCCGGCCAGATCGTCGGCGCCGAGGCGCTCCAGACGCTGGCGAAGCAGCAGGTCGGCGAAGCCGGCCACGGTCGGCGCCTCGAACACCATCCGCAGGGTGATGTCCGGCCCCAGCGCCGTCTGCATGCGCGCGACCAGTTGGGTGGCGAGCAGCGAATGACCGCCGAGGTCGAAGAAATTGTCGTGGATGCCGATCTTCGGGCGCCCGAGGATCTCGGCCCACAGCGCCACCAGCGTCTCCTCCTCGGGATTGCGCGGCGCAGTCTCGTCGGCCGCGCCGAACGCATCGGCCTCCGGCGCCGGCAGTGCGCGGCGGTCGACCTTGCCGTTCGGCGTCAATGGCAGCCGCTCCAGGCCGACGAAGGCCGCGGGCAGCATGTAGTCGGGAAGACGGTCGCGCAGCCGGTTGCGCAGTGCGTTGACGTCGGCGGCAGCCGATGCCGGCACGAGGTACGCGACCAGGCGCTTGTCGCCCGGGCGGTCCTCGCGGCAGACCACCACGGCCTGCGCCACGGCGTCGCCCTGCAGCAGCACCGACTCGATCTCGCCCAGCTCGATGCGGAAGCCGCGCAGCTTGACCTGGTGGTCGATGCGGCCCAGCGCTTCGAGGCGGCCATCGCGACGCCAGCGCGCGAGGTCGCCGGTGCGATACAGCCGCCCGCCCGGGCGCGGCCCGAACGGGTCATCGACGAATTTCTCGGCCGTGAGCTCGGGGCGATCGAGGTAATCGAGGGCGACGCCGAGGCCGCCGATCAGCAGTTCGCCCGGCAGACCCGCAGGCACCGGCTGCAACGTCTTGTCGACGACGTAGACCTCGGTGTTGGCGATCGGATGGCCGATCGGCACCGGGCCTTCGCCGGCGGTCACCCGTTCGAGGGTCGACCAGACCGTGGTTTCGGTCGGCCCGTAGACATTCCACAGTTCTGCGCCGCAACCGAGCAGACGGTCGGCGAGTTCACGCGGCAGCGCCTCGCCGCCGCAGAGCATGCGCAGGCCGTCGCGCCCATGCCAGCCGGAGTCCAGCAGCATGCGCCAGGTCGCCGGCGTGGCCTGCAGCACGGTCGTGCCCGACGCCTCCAGCAGCGCGGCCAGCGCCGTGCCGTCGGCGGCGGTGGCGCGATCGGCCAGCACCACCCGCGCGCCCACCGTCAGCGGCAGCATCAGCTCCAGCAGGGCGATGTCGAACGACAGCGTGGTGATCGCGCACAGGCGGTCGTCCGCGCGCAGGCCGGGCTCGCGCGCCATCGACGCGAGGAAATTCACCGCGGCGCGGTGCGGGATGCGCACGCCCTTGGGCCGTCCGGTCGAACCGGAGGTGAAGATCACGTAGGCCGGGGCTTCCGCGTCGGCCGCGTCGCCGGCACCGACCGCCGGGGCCTCCACGTCGAGCAGGTCGTCGACGTCCAGCGCGACATGCGCGCCGGCTGGCAATTGCGCGGCGATCGACCGTTCGGTGAGCACCACCG
>JAFLEC010000215.1 GCA_017302095.1 Lysobacterales bacterium
CGTGGTCCGCGCGGCAACGGCCCGCGCTGAGCCGCATGCCGGGCGCCTTGGCCATCGCGCTGGCCCTGCTGGCGGCGCCGCAAGCGTCGCCAGCCTCGCCTGCGCCGATCGTGGAGTACGTGGATGCCAAGCGCCTTGCCGATGCCGACGAAAAGAGCCTCGCAGGACCGGCGCACGAGGTGATGCGCGCGGCCCAGGCACGCGTGCTCAATGCGGGCGTCGTCGAATGCTCGCTCGGCAAGCCGCAGAAGGACTTCAGCGCCTTCACCATCGTGATGCGCCTGGATGCGAATGGGCTGGTCCGCGAGACCTGGCGGCAGGGCAGCTCGCCGCTGGCGATCTGCCTGCAGCGCTACGTGCGCGACAAGACCGTCTTCAGCCCGCCGCGCGATGGCTTCCACATGTCGCTGGAAATCAGCTTCACCAAGTGACCGGCGGAAGGCGCTTGCCGGCATTGCAGGCGCAATCGTTTCAACTGCAGAACGATTCGTGATGTTTTGATGGACTGGTATCACCAGTGCATCGAATCCATGATGCATCCATGACCCCGGCAGCCTGCCGGTCGAATGGAGCGATCCCATGCGCATGAAGACCGTCCTCGAAGTCACCAGCGCCCCCGGACGCCACTGGGTGGGTGATGGCTTCCCGGTGCACGGCATGTTCGGGTACAGCGGGCGCGGCGTCGCCGAGCGCAGCCCGTTCCTGATGCTCGACTACGCGGCGCCGACCCGGTTCGAGCCGACCACCGCCCGGCGCGGCGTCGGCCAGCATCCGCACCGCGGCTTCGAAACCGTCACCATCGTCTACGACGGCGAGGTCGAACATCGCGATTCCGCCGGCAACGGCGGCGTCATCGGCCCCGGCGACGTGCAGTGGATGACCGCGGCGGGCGGCATCCTGCACGAGGAATTCCACTCGACCGAGTACGCGCGCCGCGGGGGCCCGTTCGAGATGGTCCAGCTCTGGGTGAACCTGCCGCGCAAGGACAAGCTGGCCCCGGCCGGCTACCAGGGCATCACCGATGCGCAGATCCCCCGGGTGGCGCTGGGCGACGATGCCGGCAGCCTGCGCGTGATCGCCGGCAGCTACGACGGCCACGCAGGCCCGGCGCGCACCTTCACCCCGATGAACGTCTGGGACCTGCGGCTGGCCGCCGGCAAGGCCGTCTCGCTGCCGCAACCGGAAGGGTGGACCACGCTGGTGGTGGTGCTCGACGGCACCGTGCAGGTCAATGGCGAGGCGGTGCTGCGGCCGGCGCAGATGGCCACGCTGTCGACCGCCGGCAGCGGCCTGACGATCGAGGCCAATGGCGATGCCAAGCTGCTGCTGCTGGCAGGCGAGCCGATCGACGAACCGGTGGTCGGCTACGGGCCGTTCGTGATGAACTCGCAGCAGGAGATCATGCAGGCCATCGCCGACTTCAATAGCGGCAAGTTCGGCCGCATGGCGTGAACCCACAACCGGATCCGGCCGTGCCGGATCCGGCCGTGCCGGATCCATTGGAGGCCTTGCCATGGTCCAACTGCTCGGCATTTCCGGCAGCCTGCGCGCCGGTTCCTTCAACACCGCGTTGCTGCGCGCCGCGCGGCAGGTGGCCGGCGACGGCATCGAACTCGACGTGGCCACGCTGCACGGCATCCCGCTCTACGACGCCGACCTCGAGGCGCGCGACGGCCTGCCCGTCGCGGTGTCCGCGCTGAAGGACAGGCTGGTTGCCAGCGATGGCGTGCTGCTGGTCACGCCCGAATACAACAACGGCATCCCCGGCGTGTTCAAGAACGCGATCGACTGGCTGTCGCGCCCGGCCGACGACATCCCGCGGGTGTTCGGTGGCCGGCCGTTCGCGCTGGCCGGCGCGTCGCCAGGCGGTTTCGGCACGATCCTCTCGCAGGCGCATTGGCTGCCGGTGCTGAAGACCCTGGGCGTCGACCTGTGGGCCGGCGGCAGGCTGCTCGCCTCGCGCAGCGGCAGCCTGTTCGATGCCGATGGCATGCTGGTCGACGAGAAACTGCGCGCGCAGTTGGCCGGCTTCGTGCAGGGATTCGCCGGCTACGTCGCCGGCAAGCGCGGCTGAACCCGGCCTGCTTCGCCCGGCCCGCCCGCTCTGGCATGCTGGGCGCCATCTTCCGGACCTCGACAGGCCGACGCGCGTGAACCGCTTGCTGCATGCCCTCCTCCGGCGCGGCGTCGCGATCTTCATGCTGTGCGTCCTGCTGCCGTTCGCCGCGCCCGCCGCCAACCCGAGCGAGCCCGCGGCCATCGCCGCGTTGCGCGCGGACCAGACCCGGACCGCCGCGCAACTCGAAGCACAGGCCGCACGCCTGCGCGCCAGCGCACCGACACCCGCGTACCGCGCCTGGGCGACGTTGGCCGAAGCCGAATTCGCCAACGACCAGGAGCATGCGGACGCCGCCCTCACCGGGATCGACCTGGCGATCGCACAGGCCGACGCACTGGACCTCCCCGACCTGCGGTTCGAGGCGCTGCTGCGGCTTTCCACGATCCTGGTCAACCGGGGTCGCTCGAAGGACACCGAGGCAGTACTGGCCAGGATGCAGGCACTGGTCGAGTCCGCCGACAATCCACGCTGGCGGGCATTGTGGCTGCACGAGCGCGGCGTGCTGGCGCGCAAGCTGGGCCAGTTCGAGGTGTCGCGCACCCTGTTCCTGCAGGCGCGGGCGCTGTTCCGCGACCTTGGCGACGCCTCGATGGAAGCGCGCGAGCTGAACTCGATCGGCAACCTCGATGGGCGCACGGGGCGTTTCTCGGATGCCGTTGCCATGCACACGGACGCACTGGCGATGTCGCGCAAGGCCGGCGACAAGGCCGAGACCGCGCGCAGCCTGCGCATGCTCGGCGTGCTCTACCGCAACCTCGACGACGAGGAACTGGCCAGCCGCTACCTGCTGGACGCCCTCGATTACGTGGAGGAGCGCAACCGCCGCGAGGCCATCGCCCTGCATGGCGAATTGATCGGCGTGTTCACCAAGCTCGAGGACCCGAAGCAGGCGGAGTACCACGGTGGGCAGGCGGTGCGCCTGGCCGAGGCATCTGGCAGCCCGCCCAACAAGGTCAACGCCTTCACCCGGATGGCCGAATTGCGCCTGCTGCAGGGGCGGATCGACGATGCCGAGGCGTGGGTCGGCAAGGCGATGGGCTCCTACGATGACGTCGCCGTGCGCGACCGCACGCTGGTCGACCTCGCCCGCCTGCGCGTGCTGGCGGCGCGCAACCGCACCGGCGAGGCCTTGAAGGACGCGGATGCCGTGCTCGCCAACGTGCGCGACCTCGGCGACCGCATCCTCGAGCGCGCGATGCTCGACCTGCTGTCCGAGCTGCAACTGCGCGCCGGTGACGCCGCCAGCGCCTTCGAGACCCGCAAGGCGCACCAGAAGCTCGACAAGGAACTGGCGATCGACGTGTCGGCCCGGCGGATCGCGCTGCTGGAATCCAGCCTCGAGCGGCAACGTGCCGATGCCGAACGGCTGCTGCTGCAGCGCGACAACGCGATCCAGGCCCTGCGCCTGAACCGGCAGCGCCTGATCTTCATCGTGCTGCTGGCCGGGCTCGCCACCGTGCTGGTGATCGCGGCCCTGCTGTACGCGCGCTATCGCAGCACCCTGCGCCATCGCAACGAGCTGCGCGAGAGCCGCGACGAACTGCAGCGCGTTGCCAACACCGACGCGCTGACCGGGCTCGCCAACCGGCATGCGGCGGCGCGTGCGCTCGACGAGCGCCTCGGTCGCATCCCCGATCCGCTGACGGTGATGCTGCTGGACCTCGACGAGTTCAAGCGGATCAACGACAGCCACGGCCACCAGGCCGGCGACGCCGTGCTGCGCGAGGCCGCGGCACGGATG
>JAFLEC010000216.1 GCA_017302095.1 Lysobacterales bacterium
CGACCGCCAGTTGCGGCTGATCGCCACCCTCAAGGACGACCGCGATCGCCGCGATGCCGCGCGCCTGCAGGCCGATGCCTGGCGCCAGGCCGACGCCACCCGCGCACCGGCGCCGATCTACCTGGGCGGCAAGGTCGAGATCGTCGATAGCGCGCTGTCGCCCGACGGCCGCTGGCTGCTGGTGGCGACCACCGCCAAGGGCGCGGACACCGGCCGCGCCGGCAAGATGCCGATGTACGTCACCGAATCCGGCTACGAGGAATTCGAGGACGTGCGCACCCGCGTCGGCCGCGCGGACCCGCAGCCGCAAGCGCTGTGGCTGGCCGACGTCGCCACCGGCAAGCTGCGCGAACTCAAGTTCGACCCCTTGCCGGGCATCGACGTGGATCCGCTGGCGGCGCTGCGCAAGGCCGCCGGCAAGGAACCGCTGAAGGGCCATCGCGCGGTGCAGGTGGCGACCAGCGGCGACAACGGCGACGCACCGAGCCTGCTGTGGACCGGCGACGGCCGCACCGCCGCGGTGATGGTCCGCGCGATCGACAACAAGGATCGCTGGATCGCGACGGTCGATACCGCCGCCGGCGCGCTGCGGCCGCGCCACCGGCTGCACGACGAGGCGTGGATCAACTGGGGCTTCAACGACTTCGGCTGGCTGGCCGACGACCGCACGCTCTGGTACCTGTCGGAGGAAAGCGGCTGGTCGCACCTGTACACGCTGGAGGGCGAACGCCGCACCCAGCTCACCGACGGGCGCTGGGAAACCTCGCAGGTGGTGCCGGCGCGCGACGGCAGCCGCTTCTACTTCGCGTGCAACCGTGCACGCCCGGTCGACTACGAGGTGTGCAGCGTGCCTGCCGCCGGCGGCGAGGTGCGCGAGCTCACCGCGCTGGACGGCGTCGAGAACTTCGCGCTGTCGCCGGATGGCAGCCGCCTGCTGGTGCGGCATTCGGCGGCCTACCTGCCGCCGCAGCTGTCGGTCGTGGACGCCGGTGGCGGACCGGCGCGCCAGTTGACCGATACCCGCAGCGCCGACTTCAAGGCGCGCGACTGGATCGCGCCGCAATCCGTGCAGGTCCCGAGCAAGCATGGCGCCGGCAGCATCTGGGGCAAGTTCTACGGCCCGGCGCAACCGGAACCCGGCAAGCGCTACCCGCTGGTGATGTTCGTGCACGGCGCCGGCTACCTGCAGAACGCCGAACTGCGCTGGCCCGAATACTTCCGCGAGCAGATGTTCCACAACCTGCTTGTCAGCCAGGGCTACGTGGTGCTCGACCTCGACTACCGCGCCAGCGAGGGCTACGGCCGCGACTGGCGGACCGCGATCTACCGCTGGATGGGCAAGCCGGAGCTGGAGGACTACCTCGACGGCATCGACTGGGCGGTCGGCAACCGGCAGGCCGACCGCGACCGCGTCGGCATCTATGGCGGCAGCTACGGCGGCTTCATGACCTTCGTCGCGCTGTTCAAGGCGCCCGGCACGTTCAAGGCCGGCGCCGCGCTGCGCCCGGTCAGCGACTGGTCGCAGTACAACCACGAGTACACCAGCAACATCCTCAACACCCCGGAGCTCGACCCCGAGGCCTACGCGCGCTCCAGCCCGATCGAATTCCCGCAGGGCCTGCAGGACCACCTGCTGATCGCGCATGGGATGATCGACGACAACGTGTTCTTCAAGGACTCGGTGATGCTGGCGCAGAAGCTGATCGAACTGCGCAAGGACAAGTGGACGCTGGCGCCGTATCCGCTGGAGCGCCACGGCTTCACCCATGCGGACGCGTGGTACGACGAATACCGCCGCATCCACGAATTGTTCGAGGCCACGCTCAAGCCCTGACCTTCGCGCCCCTGCAACGCAAACGCCGCGACGGAGACCGTCGCGGCGTTCTTGTTTTCACCGAACGTGCCGCGCGCGATCAGCGTTCGAGGATCGCCACCACGCCCATGCCACCGGCGGTGCAGATGCTGACCAGGCAGCGGCCCTTGCCGCGCAGCTTCAGCTCCTTGGCGGCGGCGGCGACGATGCGCGCGCCGGTCGCCGCGAACGGGTGCCCGGCCGCCAGCGACGAGCCGTTCGGGTTGATCTTCGCCGGGTCGATCCTGCCGAGCGGCGCCTGCAGGCCCAGGCGGGTCTTGCAGTAGACCTCGTCCTCCCACGCGCGCAGCGTGCACAGCACCTGCGCGGCGAACGCCTCGTGGATCTCGTAGAAGTCGAAGTCCTGCAACGTGAGGTTGTTGCGCTTGAGCATCTCCGCGACCGCCACCGTCGGCGCCATCAGCAGGCCTTCGCCATGCACGAAGTCGACCGCCGCCACCTGCGCGTCGACCAGGTGGCACAGCACCTCGTGGCCGTGCGCGGCCGCCCACTCGTCGCTGGCCAGCAGGCACGCCGCGGCACCATCGGTCAGCGGCGTGGAGTTGCCGGCGGTCAGGGTGCCCTTGCCCGAGGTCTTGTCGAACGCCGGCTTCAGCGTCGCCAGCTTCTCGATGCTGGTGTCGGGGCGCAGGATGTTGTCGCGCGACACCCCGCGGAACGGCACCACCAGGTCCTCGAAGAAGCCGCGCTCGTAGGCGGCCGCCAGCTTGTGGTGCGAGGCCGCGGCCAGCGCGTCCTGCGAGTCGCGGGAGATGTTCCACTCCTTCGCCATGTCCTCGCAGTGCTGGCCCATCGACTTGCCGGTGCGCGGCTCGGCCACGCCGGGGAAATCGGGCTTGAGTTCGGACAGGCGGAAGCCCTTGAACGCGGCCAGCTTCTGGCCGAAGGTCTTGCCCGCGGCGGCCTGCAACAGGCGGCGGCGCAGGGCCTGGCCGTACACGATCGGCACGTCCGAGGTGGTGTCGGAACCGCCGCCGATGCCGGACTCGATCTGCCCGGTCGCGATCTTGCCGGCGATGTGGACGATGGTGTCCAGCGAGGTGCCGCAGGCGCGCTGCAGGGTGATGCCCGGGGTCAGCGGCGACAGCCCAGACGACAGCGCGGCTTCGCGGCCGAGGTTCCAGTCCGAGGAATGCTTGATCACCGCGCCCATCGCGACTTCGCCAAGCTGCTGGCCGTGCAGTCCGTAGGCCTCGACCAGCGCGCCCAGCGTGCGCACCGACATCCCGAGGTTGCCGACGTCGGCATAGGCGGTGTTCTGCCGGCAGAAGGGAATGCGGACGCCACCAAGGATGGCGACGGGACGACCATGCTGCATGGATCACCTCGTGGTGGCCCGCGTGCGGGCGCGTTTCATCGATAATCCGAGTGTAGCGCCGCCTTCCAGAGTCCGGACTCCACATGCCGCCCCACCCCGAGCCGATCTTCCACGGCGTCGTCGCGCTGGAACTGCGCGATGGCCAGCCGCCCCGCGACGCCGCGCTCGCGGTGGACCGCGCGGGCGACATCGCCGAGCTGCTCGGCCGCGACCTCGCGGCGATCGCACCGGGCGCCAGCGGCTGCGACCTCGCCCTGCTCGGCGCGCATTTCGATCCCGCCGAGGCGCTGCGCTCGGGTTGGCCGTTGCACCGGCGCCTGCAGGAATTGCTGCAGCGTGCGCCCGGGCGTGGTGTCAAGGCTGTTGTCAAAGCCGCGCGGGTGGCGCGGCGCGGGGGTGTATTCGATGGCGCCGGCGCCGTCGGCCGCTGCCGTCAGCGCCAAAAAAAGCGCCCAGGTGCGGTCGGCGTGGCCGGCGCTGTCGCTGTCGGCCACGAAGCGCGGCACGCCCGTGGGGCCGGTGACCTTCTTGAGCTTGTGCAGGTCGGCGCGCAGCTCGGGCCGCGCCTCGGGAATGCGCAGGCGCCGGTCCTCGAACGCCTCCTTGCCGCGCACCGCCATGTCGAGCTTGGCCGAGGCGGTGAACAGCACGCCCTGCACGCGGCTGG
>JAFLEC010000217.1 GCA_017302095.1 Lysobacterales bacterium
CGTCTTGACGCTGGTCTTGCCGTTGCTGCCGGTGATCGCGACCACCTTGCCGTGGCGGCGCGCGCGCATCGCCGCCGTGGCCATGTCGGCCAGCGCGCGCTGGGTGTCGGCGACCACCACCTGCGGCACGCCGGCCTCGACTTCGCGCGCGACCAGCGCGGCGACGCAGCCGCCGGCCACCGCGGTGGCGACATGCTCGTGGCCGTCGAAGTTCCCGCCCTTGAGCGCCACGAACAGCGTGCCCCCATCCGCCCTTCGGGCACCCTCCCCCGCCTGCGGGGGAAGGGAAGACAGGGGCGGCAGCGTGCGGGTGTCGGTGGCGATGGCATCGACCACGCGGTCGCCGCCGACCAGGCGACCACCCGTGACCTCGGCGATCCAGGCCAGGCAGCGCGGGGTCATCGTGCGTCCCCCGCCGCGCGCGTGCGCAGCAGGTCGCGGGCGACCTCGGTGTCGTCGAACGGATGGCGGATGCCATCGATCTCCTGGTAGGGCTCGTGGCCCTTGCCGGCGACCAGCACCACGTCGTCGGCGCCGGCCTCGGCGATCGCCAGCGCGATGGCCCGGGCGCGATCGCGCTGCACCACGACCCGCGACGGGTCGGCGAAACCGGACAGGATGCCGGCGACGATGGCATCGCCATCCTCGCGGCGCGGATTGTCGTCGGTGACCACCACGCGGTCGGCCAGGCGTTCGGCGATCGCGGCCATCTGCGGGCGCTTGCCGGTGTCGCGCTCGCCGCCGCAGCCGAACACGCACAGCAGGCGGCCGGCGGTGTGGCCGCGCAGCGAGGCCAGCGCCTGTTCCAGCGCGTCCGGGGTATGCGCGTAGTCGATAACCACCAGCGGCTGCCCGCCCTCGCCGCCGAGGCGGTTCATGCGGCCATCGACCGGCACCAGCTGCGACAGCGTCTCGGCGACCAGCGCCGGCGCCATGCCCAGCGCGAACAACGTGGCCGCGACCGCGAGCAGGTTGTCGACGTTGAAGCGGCCGAGCAGCGGCGAACGCACCGGGTGCGCCTGGCCGCCAGCATGCAGCATGAAGCGGATGCCACGCCCATCCAGGTGCAGGTCCTCGGCGCGCACGCTGGCGCCGGCGGCGCCGCGCGAGGAGAAGCCGATCGCATGGACCTTGCCGCCGACCGCGGCGAACAGCTCGCGACCGAAGGCATCGTCCAGGTTGACCGCGGCGGCGCGCAGGCCCGGCCAGTCGAACAGCCGCGCCTTGGCCGCGCCGTAGCTGGCCATGTCGCCGTGGTAGTCGAGGTGGTCGCGGGTGAGGTTGGTGAACACGCCGACGTCGAAGTGCACGCCGTCCACGCGCCCCTGGTCGAGCGCGTGCGAAGACACTTCCATCGCCACCGCCTGCGCGCCTTCGTCGCGCAACTCGGCCAGCAAGGCGTGCAGGCGCAGCACCAGCGGCGTAGTGAAGCCGGTCGGCACGATCTTCGGCCACACCCCGGCGCCCAGCGTGCCGACGGTGCCGGCCTTCTGGCCGCGCAGGGTCCAGGCCTGCGCCAGCAACTGCACGGTCGAGGTCTTGCCGTTGGTGCCGGTGACGCCCACCGTGGTCATCGCCGCGCTGGGCTGGCCATGGAACTGGTCGGCCATCGCGCCCATGCGCTTGCGCAGGCCGGGTACGGCGATCGCATCGTCTGGCGCCGGCAGGTCGTCCGGAGCCGGCGGCTCGAACAGGATCGTGGAGGCGCCCGCGGCGCGCGCGGCATCCACGAAATGCAGGCCATGCGCACCGAAACCGGCGATCGCGACGAACGCATCGCCCGGCGCGACCTCGCGGCTGTCCTGCACCAGGCCGGTGACCGCGAGTTCCGCCGACAGCCCCTCCAGCTCCGGCAGCAGTTCGCTGAGCAGCATGGCGCGGGTCATTGCGGCGCCCTCGCGCCGGTGGCGACGGATGCCGGCGGTGCCGGCGGCGTGGTGCCATCGGCAGGCTTGCGCTTGGCCTCGGCGGCGGCCTGCGCGGCCAGCCAGGTCTCGAGGTTGTCCGGCGCCACGTCCATCAGCCGCAGCGCGCCTTCCATCGTGTTGCGGAACACCGGCGCCGACACCGAACCGCCGGTGTAACCCTTGCGGCCCGGGTCGGGGTCGTTGACCATCACCACCATCGCGAAGCGCGGCTTGTCCACCGGCACCAGGCCGGCGAAGTAGCCGATGTAGCGCCGCGAATACCCGCCGGCGCTGGCCTTGCGCGAGGTGCCGGTCTTGCCGGCCACGTGGTAGCCGAGGATCGCGGCCTGGGTGGCGGTGCCACCGGGCTCGGTGACGGTCTGCATCATGCGCAGCACCTCGCCGGCGATCTTCGGGTCCAGCACCTGCCGCGGCTCGCCATGCTGGCCCTTGATGAAGCTCGGCGGGATCAGCTTCCCGCCATTGCCCAGCGCGGCGTACGCGGTCGCGATCTGCAGCGGGGTGACGCTCAACGCGTACCCGTAGCTCATGGTCTGCTTGCTGGTCCCGTCCCAGCGATCCGGCGCCGGGAACACGCCGGCGGACTCGCCCGGGAACCCGCTGCCGGTGCGCTGGCCGTAGCCGAAGCGCTTCACGAACTCGTAGAACTGGCTGTTGCCGAGGCGGTGCACGATCATCGCCGCGCCGACGTTGGAGCTCTTGCGGATCACCCCCGTGGTGTCCAGCACGCCGTAGTTGTGGGTGTCGGTGGTGCGGTAGCGACCGTTCGGGATCCAGCCCGGATTGGTGTTGAACAGCGAAGCCGGGGTGATCACGCCCGCTTCCAGGCCCGCGGCCACGGTCAGCGGCTTCATGGTCGAACCCGGCTCGAACAGGTCGGTCACCGCGCGGTTGCGGTGCGCGTCACGCGGGCCACCGCCCACCGCATTCGGGTTGAAGGTGGGCAGGTTGGTCATCGCCAGCACCTCGCCGGTGGCGACGTCCAGCACCACCGCCGAGCCGCTGCTCGCGCCGGTCTCCTGCAGGGCGGTGCGCAGCTCGCGATGGGCGAGGAACTGGATGCGGCGGTCGATGCTGAGCGCGAGGTCGTGGCCCGGCTGCGCCGGGCGCAGCAGGTCCACGTTCTCGACGATGCGGCCGCGACGATCGCGGATCACCCGCTTGGCGCCGGGCGTGCCGCGCAGCCAGTCGTCGAACGCCAGCTCCAGCCCCTCCTGGCCGCGGTCGTCGATGTTGGTGAAGCCGAGCACGTGCGCCACCGCCTCGCCCTGCGGGTAGAAGCGGCGGTATTCGCGCTGCGAGGACACGCCCGGGATTTCCAGCGCCAGGATGCGCTTGGCCTCGTCCGGGTTGATGCGGCGCTTGAGGAACACGAATTCCTTGTCGGCGCGCTGGCTCAGCCGGGTGGCCAGCTCGTCCTGCGGCATGCCCAGCGCCTGCGCCAGCGCCGGCAGGCGCGCCGGTGACTTCAGCAGTTCCTTGGGGTTGGCCCAGATCGACTCGACCGGCGAGGAAATCGCCAGCGGTTCGCCGTTGCGGTCGGTGATCGTCCCGCGCGACACCGCGATCGGCAGTTCGCGCAGGAAGCGGGCATCGCCCTGCTGCTGGTAGAAGGCCTTGTCGATCACCTGCAGGTCCAGCGCGCGCGCCAGCAACGCGACCGAGCACAGGCCCAGCGCGCCGCCCACCAGCAGCAGGCGGCGACGCAGGTCGAACACCACCCGCTGCGACCGTGGCCGGCCGGCCGGCGCCCGCGCGGATTCGCGACGCGCGCGCTCGCGGCGATCGCCGTCGTCGTTGCCCGCGAAGGGCCAGGGGAAGGGCGGGCGCTTCATCGACGCAGCACCACGATGTCTTCGGTGCGCGGGAACACCATGCCGAGGCGCATCCGCGCGACCTGGTCGACGCGGTTGCTCTCCGCCCACGTC
>JAFLEC010000218.1 GCA_017302095.1 Lysobacterales bacterium
CGTCGATCCGCGAGGTCGCGCCGACCACGCGCATGCGCTCGTCGTGGACCAGGTCGACGTCGGCCGGGTTGATCCATTCCTTCGCGCCGTGTTCGTCCTCGCGGTAGAACGTGTCGGCGATCACCATGCCCTGGGTCAGCAACCGCGTGGCCGGCTCGTCGCTGGCCACCAGCCCGGCGTCGCGCAGGAGCTTGTGGTAGAAGCGGAAGTACATCAGGTGCAGGATCGCGTGCTCGATGCCGCCGATGTACTGGTCCACCGGCAGCCAGTAATTCGCGCGCTCGTCCACCATGTCCGATGCGCCCGGCGAGGTGTAGCGCGCGTAGTACCAGCTCGACTCCATGAAGGTGTCGAAGGTGTCGGTCTCGCGCTCGGCGGCGCCACCGCACTGCGGGCAGGTGGTCTTGCGCCACTCGGGGTCGGACTTGATCGGCGAGTGCACGTCGCCGGAAGCGAAGGCGTCGGCCACGTCCTCCGGCAGCAGCACCGGCAGCTGGTCCTCGGGCACCGGCACCGCGCCACAGCCGGCGCAATACACCACCGGGATCGGGCAGCCCCAGTAGCGCTGGCGGCTCACGCCCCAGTCGCGCAGGCGGAAGTTCACCCGGCGCGCGCCGGCGCCCTCGGCGGCGAACTTCGTGGCCAGCGCGTCGAACGCGGCATCGAAGTCCATGCCGTTGTAGTCGCCGGAGTTGATCAGCCAGCCGCGCTCGGTCTGCGCGCCTTCCTCGTCGATCCGGCGCAGGTATTCGCGCACCACCGCGACCGCGGCATCGACCTCGACCACGTCCACCGGCGCATGCGCGCCGAGCGCGACCGCCATCGGGTCGTCGTGGCCGGCAACGTGGGTCGACAGCTCCTGCAGGGCGTCGCGGGTGGCGGCGTCGACCACCACCGGCTTGACCGGCAGGCCGTACGCCTTGGCGAATTCCCAGTCGCGCTGGTCGTGCGCCGGCACCGCCATCACCGCGCCGGTGCCGTAGCCCATCAACACGAAGTTTGCGACGTAGATCGGCACGTCCTCGCCGGTGACCGGATGGATCGCCCACAGGCCGGTGGCCATGCCGCGCTTGTCCTGGGTCTCCAGCTCGGCCTCCGACACGCCGCCCTGCTTCAGCTCGGCCAGGAACGCGGCCAGCTCGGGATTGGATGCCGCGGCCTTCAGCGCAAGCGGATGCTCGCCCGCCACGCTGATGAAGGTCACGCCCATCAGGGTGTCGGGACGGGTGGTGAACACCGTCAGCGGCTGCTCTTCGCCGTCGACGCGGAACTGGATCTCGAGGCCCTCGCTGCGGCCGATCCAGTTGCGCTGCATGGTCTTCACCGAATCCGGCCAGCCCGGCAGGCGGTCCAGTTCGTCCAGCAGTTCCTGCGCGTAGTCGGTGATGCGCAGGAACCATTGCGGGATCTCGCGCTTCTCGACCAGCGCGCCGGTGCGCCAGCCGCGGCCGTCGATCACCTGTTCGTTGGCCAGCACGGTCTGGTCGACCGGGTCCCAGTTCACCACCGAGTTCTTGCGGTAGGCGATGCCCTTCTTCAGCAGGCGCACGAACATGCGCTGCTCGTGGACGTAGTAGTCCGGCTTGCAGGTCGCGAACTCGCGGGTCCAGTCGATCGCGTAGCCCAGCGACTTCAGCTGCGCGCGCATGTGCTCGATGTTGGCGTAGGTCCACTTCGCCGGCGCGGTCTTGTTCTTGATCGCGGCGTTCTCGGCGGGCAGGCCGAAGGCGTCCCAGCCCATCGGCTGCAGCACGTTGTGGCCGGTCATGCGCTTGTGGCGGCTGATGACGTCGCCGATGGTGTAGTTGCGCACGTGGCCGACATGCAGTGCGCCGGACGGGTACGGCAGCATCGACAGGCAGTAGTACTTTGGCTTGTCGGACTGCTCGTTCACCTCGAAGGCGCGGGTGCGGGCCCAGAACGACTGGGCGGCGGCTTCGACGGCGGCGGGTTCGTAGACGGCGGGTTCGGACACGGCGGGCAACAACGGGAATCGGGTCGGGAAGCCTACCGCAGCGCAGCATCCACCGCCACGCGCGGGCCCGGCATGGCACCATCGGGCGTCACCCAGGGGGAACCGCCATGCGCCATCGCCTGCTCGCCACTGCCGTCCTGTCCGCGCTCGCCCTGCCCGCCTGGGCGGCCGACGCGCCCGCCACCACCCTGCACTGCGGCAAGCTGTTCGACAGCCGCAGCGGCAAGCTGCTCGGCGCGCACACGGTGGTGGTCCGCGACGGCAAGGTCGCGGAGGTGTCGCCCGGGCACGCGAGCGCGGGAGCCGGGATGCGCACCATCGACCTCGCCGACCGCACCTGCATGGCCGGCTGGACCGATCTGCACGTGCATCTGGGCCAGCAATCCAGCGCGCAGAGTTATTCCGAGGGCTTCCGCCTGGATCCGGTGGATTTCGCTTTCCGCAGCGTGGGGTATGCCGAAAAAACCCTGATGGCCGGCTTCACCAGCGTGCGTGACCTCGGGGGGACCATCACCCCGCACCTGCGCGACGCGATCAACCAGGGGCTGGTGAAGGGGCCGAGGATCTGGGCGGCGGGCAAGTCGATCGCCACCACCGGTGGCCACGCCGACCCCACCAACGGCTACAACAGCGAGCTCTCGCACCTGCTGGGTCCGCCTGGCCCCACCGACGGCGTCATCAATTCTGTCGACGATGCGCGCCAGGCAGTGCGGCAGCGCTACAAGGATGGCAGCGACGTCATCAAGATCACCGCCACCGGCGGCGTGCTGAGCTACGCGAAGTCCGGCGATGCGCCGCAGTTCACGGTGGAGGAAGCGAAGGCGATCGTCGACACCGCGCACGACTACGGCTACAAGGTCGCCGCCCACGCGCACGGCGAGGAAGGCATGTACCGCGCGGTGCAGGCCGGGGTGACCAGCATCGAGCACGGCACCTACATGAGCGACCGCGTGATGGCGCTGATGAAGCAGAAGGGCACCTGGTACGTGCCCACCCTGTACGCCGGGCGCTTCGTCGCCGACAAGGCGAAGATCGACGGCTACTTCCCCGACGTGGTCCGGCCCAAGGCCGCGCGCATCGGTGCGCTGATCCAGGACACGGCGGCCAAGGCCTATCGCAACGGGGTCAGGATCGCCTTCGGCACCGACATGGGCGTGGGCCCGCATGGCGACAACGCGCGCGAGTTCGGCTACATGGTCGAAGCCGGCATCCCGGCCGCCTACGCCCTGCAGGCGGCGACCATCCACGCTGCGGAGGTGCTGGGCGTCGACGACCAGGGCGTGGTCGAACCCGGCAAGCGCGCCGACATCATCGCGATGCCGGGCGACCCGGTCGCCGACATCGCCAACACCACGAAGGTGGACTTCGTGATGAAGGATGGCGTCGTCTACCGGGAACCCGCGCGATGACCCTGGAGTGGATGGGCTACCTGGCCGCCGCCTGCACCACGCTCTCGTTCGTGCCGCAGGCGGCGAAGACGATCCGTACGCGCGACACCTCGGGCATCTCGCTGTGGATGTACGTGGTGTTCACCTTCGGCATCGCCTGCTGGTTCGGCTACGGGCTGTTCCTGCAGTCATGGCCGATGATCGTGTCGAACGCGATCACCTTCGTGCTGTCGGCGACGATCCTGGGCTTGAAGCTGAAGCACGGCTAGCGCGGACTGCGGCTGGCGACGATCCACCAGCCGAACCACAGCAGGAACGCCAGGCGCTGGGCCACCCCGACCCAGGCACCAATCGGCGCCAGCACCGCCAGCAGCGGCACCAGCAGCGCGGCGGCCACGCAGGCCCAGGCGAAGCCGCGCCCGCGCCCCGCGCCCAACGCCAGCAACAGCGCGGCCGGTACGAAGGCGATCCACCACAGCATCCAC
>JAFLEC010000219.1 GCA_017302095.1 Lysobacterales bacterium
GATGCGGGCGGGCTGGACGCGGCCCGCAAGCGCCTCGCCGAGATGCTGCGGATCGCCGATCCGCGCGACCCGGCCAGCGTCGAATTGCGCCGGCGCATCGACCTTGTCACCCACTACGGCCTGTTCCGCCCGGGACAGGTGTTCACCGACGGCATGCAGGACGGCTCGCGCGGGCCGGAGCTGGTGGTGGTGCCGCATGGCGCGTTCCGGATGGGCGCGGCCAAGGACGACCCCGAGGGCGATGACGCCGAGCGCCCGCAGCACTACGTCCGCCTCGACCGCGGCTACGCGATGGCGCGGCGCGAGGTGACGGTCGGCGAGTTCCGCCGCTTCGTGCAGGCGACCGGCTACGAGCCACGTGCAAGTTCGCGTGGACACTCGCTGGTGTACGACGGCCGCAGCGGCAACTTCGTGCGCGCCAGCGGGATCGACTGGCGCTCGGCGTACGACGGCCGCCCGGCGCGCGACGACGCCCCGGTCCTGCATGTCACCGCGCGCGATGCGGAGGCCTACGCCGAGTGGTTGTCCGGGCAGACCGGCGCGCACTACCGGTTGCCCAGCGAGGCCGAATTCGAATACGCGCTGCGCGCGGGCGGGCAGGGACGCTATCCCTGGGGCGATGCGCCGGCGCCCCCGGCCGGCAGCGACAACCTCACCGGCGCCAAGGACGTCTCGCCACAGGGGCGGCGCTGGAGCAATGCCTTCGCCGGCCTCGGGGATGGCTGGTGGGGGCCGGCGCCGGTTGGCTCGTTCGCGGCGAATGCATACGGTCTTCACGACCTCGCTGGCAACGTCAGCGAGTGGGTGGCCGACTGCTGGCACGTGGGCTACCGTCGCGCTCCGGCGAACGGCGCCGCCTGGGTCAACCCGGGCTGCCGCAACCGGATGTACCGCGGCGGCTCCTGGGCCAGCGCGCCGGCGCAGGTGCGATCGGCATGGCGTGCCTTCGGCGGCACGGATGCCACCAACGCGCGGATCGGGTTCCGGGTGGTCCGCCAAATCTGACGATGTGAACGCGCCGGAAGGCGCATGGAGCGTGCGATGCGACAGGATCCGTTCGGTAACCAGGGGGCGCCGCGGCGGCGCGGTTTGGGGGGTGGCGGGCTGCGCATCTGGGTGCTCGTGCTGTTCGCCGGCTATGCCGCCTACTACTACTTCTCCAATCGCACGGTGGATCCCTACACCGGCGAGCAGGTGATGATCGACAAGAACCTGAGCGCCGCCGACGAGAACGCGCTCGGCTTGCAGGCCTACCAGGAGATCCTGAGCCAGGAACGGCCGGTCGACCCCAACTCCGAGGTCGCGCGGCAGATCCGCGGGATCGCCGAGCGCCTGATCGCGCGGGTGGACGAGGTCGAGGCCGACCTCGCGGCGGAGAAGGGCCTGCAGCCGCAGAACTTCGCCTCGAACTTCGAATGGCAGGTCAACGTGATCCAGTCCGAGCAGGCCAATGCGTTCGCATTGCCGGGCGGCAAGATGGCGGTCTATACCGGCCTGGTGCCGGTCGCACGCAACCAGGACGGCATGGCGGTGGTGATGGGCCACGAAATCGCCCACGCCCTGATGCGCCACGGTGCGCAGCGCATGGCGCGCGGCAAGCTGGAGCAGATCGGGCAGATGGCCGGCGCCGCCAGCGGGATGGATGCCGGCACCCTGCAGACGGTGATGTCGGCCTATGGCGTGACCTCGGCATTGCCGTATGCACGCGCGCACGAGTCGCAGGCGGATGAAGTCGGGCTGATGCTCGCCGCCGCGGCCTGCTTCAATCCGGCGGAGGCGGTGCCGCTGTGGGAGCGCATGGGCCAGATGAGCGGCGGCCAGAGCCCGCCCGAATTCGCCTCGACCCATCCGAGCGCCGAGAGCCGGATCCAGCACCTGCAGTCGCTGCAGCCCAAGGCGATGGCGTTCCGCCAGAAGTACTGCGGGCAGGCGGGGAGCGCGGCCGGCGCGCCCTGAACTGCGCCGAGGGGATGCAAACGGGACGGGCCGCAAGGCCCGTCCTGCGTTTCAGGGGGTGGTTGACGCAGCCCGGATGCGTGGATTAATGTACTAACACGTTAATACATTGGATCGCGATGAAGAGCCGGCCCTACAACCCGCCCAAGCGCCAGAGCGTCGCGGATTTCCGCGCGCTGGCGCAGGCGTTGGCCGCGCTCGACGATCCCCGCCAGGTCGCCGCGTTCCTGCAGGACCTGTGCACGCCGGCCGAACTGGAGGCCATGTGCGATCGCTGGAAGGTCGTGCCGCTGTTGCGCGCGGGCGAGTCCTACCGCGGCATCCACGACAAGACCGGCGTCAGCGTCACCACCATCGGCCGCGTCGCCCGCACCCTCGAGCAGGGCGCCGGCGGCTATGCGGCCGCGCTCGCCGCCGGCTCCCGGGCCAGCACGTCCCCTTCCCATTGAGGTCACCGGCATGAGTCCCGTCGCCGCCCCCGGCGTGCGCGATCGCCTGCGCATCGCCATCCAGAAGAACGGCCGCCTGAGCGAGCCGGCCCGCGCCTTGCTGGGCAGTTGCGGCCTGTCCTGGCGCGAGAGCCCCGACAAGCTGTTCTGCTACGGCGACAACGCGCCGGTGGACCTGCTGCTGGTGCGTGACGACGACATCCCCGGCCTGATCGACAGCGGGCTGTGCGACCTCGGCATCGTCGGCCGCAACGTGCTGGCCGAGCAGGCCGCGGAGCGCGCGGGCGAGGGCCGTGGCGCCAACTTCCGCGAATGGCGCGCACTCGGCTTCGGCGGCTGCCGGCTGTCGCTGGCGGTGCCGCAGGGCTGGACCTGGCAGGGCGCGTCGCAGCTGGAGGGGCGTCGCATCGCCACTTCGTATCCGGCGCTGACCCGCGCATGGTTGCAGGGGCAGGGCGTGCAGGCCGACGTGGTGGTGCTGTCGGGTTCGGTCGAGATCGCGCCGCGCCTGGGCCAGGCCGACGTCGTCTGCGACCTGGTCTCCAGCGGGGCGACGCTGGCGGCGAACCAGCTGGTGCCGGTGTGCGACCTGCTGCAGAGCGAGGCGGTGCTGGCGGGGCCGGTGGCCGACCCCGACCCCGTGCTCGCGGAGACCGCGCAGATGCTGCTGCGCCGGATCGACGGCGTCATGCGCATCCGCGACAGCAAGCTGCTGATGTTCCAAGCGCCGCGTGCGGCGGTGGCAGACGTCCTGCGCCTGTTACCCGACGCCGAACCGCCCACCAGCTATCCGATGGATGGCGAGGACATGCTGGCGATGCAGGCGCTCTGCCATGGCGTGGTCACCTGGCAGCGGCTGGAGGAACTCAAGCGCGCCGGCGCGCGTGGGCTGATGGTGTTGCCGGTCGAGAGGATGCTGGCATGAAGCGCATCGAATGGAACCAGGTCGACGAAGCGACCCGCGCGCAATTGCTGACCCGGCCGACGCGGTCGCTGGCGGCCGGGGTCAAGGCGCGGGTGGAGGAAGTGATGGCCGATGTCGCCGCGCGCGGCGATGTCGCGCTGCGGGTGCTCACCGAGCATTACGACGGGGTGCGCCTGGAGGCGTTCGAGGTCGATGCCGCCGAACGCGCCGCCGCCATGGCGGCGGTGGGACCGGCGTTGCGTGCCGCGATCGACGAGGCCGCCTCGCGCATCGACGCCTTCCACCGCGCCGGCATGCCCAAGGCCTACGCGCTGGACACGGCGCCCGGCGTGCGCTGCGAGCGCGTGCTGCGGCCGATCAGCCCGGTCGGGCTGTACGTGCCGGCCGGCAGCGCGCCATTGCCGTCGACCGCGCTGATGCTGGCGATCCCGGCGCAGCTGGCC
>JAFLEC010000022.1 GCA_017302095.1 Lysobacterales bacterium
GAAGCGCCGGCCGCCAACGCGCCCGTTGCGCCGCCGCCGACGCCCGCGGCGACCACCCTCGAGGCGGCATGGCCTGCGCCGGACAAGGTGGAGCGCAATGGCCCCGATGCCGTGTTGGCGGTGCAGGTGGGCGACGCCGACAATTTCGGCTTCGGCTTCCCCGAGGGATTCGACCCGTTCGCCGGCAAATCGACGCCGGTGCATCCGTTTCCGTTCAAGCCCTCGGCGGGAGATGCCGCCGGCACCGACAGGATCATGGTGGTCAGCGGCCATCGGCAGGCCACGGGCGATGGCTATACCGCCGACACCTCGCGTCCGGAGAATGCGCCCCGCCCGTTGCGGGTGGCGTTCGAGCTCGATGGCATCGCGCTGGAGCGCGCAGCCCTGCAGTTGTTCGTCGACGATTTCCAGCCCCGGGTCTGGGGCGCCCGCTACCGGGTACGCTTGAACGGCACCGAGCTGCCGATGCTGGAGACCATGCTGAACGCACTCGACCAGACCGGCCCGATCGGCAAGCTGGTGACCGTCGAATTGCTGCCCGAACAACTGCCGCTGTTGCGCGGCGGCAAGGTGGAACTCTCGATCGACGACCCTGAACACGACGCCGCGGATGGCCATGCGATCGATTTCATGCGCGTGCTGGTGAACCCCAAGCCGTGGCGCCACGTTGGCAGCGTGCGCGGCGTGGCGGTGGACCAGGCGAGCGGCGAGCCGTTGGCCGGCGTGCTGGTCAGCGCGGGCAACACCCGCCAGGCGACCACGTCCGACGATGGCAGCTTCGTCCTGGCGGGCGTGCCGGCGGGCTTGGCGGTGGTCGCGGGCAGCCATCCCGACTACGAGGGTGATACCGAGGCTGCCGACCTGGTCGCTGGCGAGACCGTGGAGGTGCGGCTGGAACTGGCACCGGCCGGCAAGACCCGCGACAGCCTCGCGGCACAACTCGACAAGCAGGGCAAGGTGGACCTGTACGGACTCTATTTCGACACCGACAAGGACAGCCTCAAGGACGAATCCGGCCCGGTACTGGAACAGGTACAGGCCCTGCTGGAAGCGCGTCCGGGACTGCGGCTTGTGGTCGCCGGCCACACCGATGCCGAGGGCGATGACGCGCACAACCTCGACCTGTCGAATCGTCGTGCGGCCGCCGTCGTGGCCTGGTTGGTCGCGCGCGGGGTTGCCGCCAATCGCCTGCAGGCCGAGGGACACGGTGAAAGCCGCCCGGTCGCGGGCAACGATTCCGCGGCGGGCAGGGCGCTGAATCGGCGCGTTGAATTGCGCGAGGCCGCGGAAAGGGAGGGTTGAGGCCGGACCGTACAATGATGCGTCCCCATGCATGGAGCGCACCCATGTCGACTACCTCCGGCCTTCCCGCCATCGGCACCCCCGGCCAGCCCTGGGGCGACGAGGAAAAGGCGCGCTGGCGTGAGCGCCAGCGCAAGCAGCGCAGCCATGCCGACGAGGTGGTGGCCAAGGTGGATGCGTTGCGCGACCGCTTCGACGTGGACGCCTACGGCAACCTCGATGCCGGCGAGGATGGGCGCTACCCGCTGCTGGCGGTGCGCAGCCGCGGCGGGGATGCGTCGCTGCCGACCGCCTTGGTCACCGGCGGCGTGCACGGTTACGAGACCAGCGGCGTGCAGGGCGCACTGCAATTCCTCGATCGCGAGGCCGCCGCGTTCGCCGGCCGGGTCAACCTGCTGGTCGTGCCCTGCGTCAGCCCGTGGGCCTACGAGCGCATCCAGCGCTGGAACGCGCAGGCGCTGGATCCCAACCGCAATTTCGTCGCCGGCAGCCCGTGCATGGAATCCGCGGCGCTGTGGGACCTGGTGCAGCCGCTGCGCGGCCGGGTGCTGGTGCACGTGGACCTGCACGAGACCACCGACAGCGACGAATCCGAATTCCGCCCGGCGCTGGCCGCGCGCGACGGCAAGCCGTTCGAGCCCGGCACCATCCCCGACGGTTTCTACCTCGTGGACGACAGCGAGAACCCGCAACCGGCGTTCCAGCAGGCGATCATCGCCGCGGTGGCGCGGGTGACCCATATCGCGCCCGCCGATCCCGACGGCACCATCATCGGTTCGCCGGTGGTCGCCCCCGGCGTGATCGAATATCCGCTGGTCGCGCTGGGCCTGTGCGCCGGCATCAGCGGCGCGCGCTACACCACCACCACCGAGGTCTATCCGGACAGTCCGCGCGCCAGCCCCGCGCAATGCAACGAGGCGCAGGTGGCCGCAGTGGTCGCGGCGCTGGAGTTCGCGCTCGCCGCGGGTTGAACCAACGGCATTGAGCGACGTGGTCGCAAGCGGCCTGCTGCGCGCCCGCGATCGCGTCAGCCCGGCGGTTCGCGCGTGCTCATCCGCCACAGCATCAGGGCGAAGACCGCGATCCCGCCGACCAAGCCCAGCATCAGCGCGAGGTCGGCACGGGCCGGATCCGCGGCTAGTTGGTTCACCGGCATCTGCCATGGCATGAACACCCCCGCCTTCGCGGACGTCGCGACCACCGCGAAGAACGTGCCGCCGATTCCCACCGCCAATGCCGGCACGAAGCTGGCGAAGTGCAGGGCGATCCAGAGCTGGATCGCCACCAGCAACCAGGACGCGAGGAATATGCGCGCGTGCAGCAGCAGGATGGCCTGCCAGTCAGTGCTGCCGAGCGCCGCGATCGCCGGCTTTGCCAGTCCGGCGGCGATCACCGCGAGCGGGGTGAGCAGCAAGAGCCAGAGCGCCATCGCGGCCACGAGTCCGAGCACGCAAGCGGCTTTTGCGACATAAAAGTGCCAACGGGGCACCGGCAATGCATGCAGGTGGTCCCAGGCGCGCGGTCCGTGCTCCGTATGGGCGACAAGGGCCGTCAGCGCCGTCACGCACATGGGCAGCATGAAGAATGCCCAGATGGCGGCCGCCGACTGCATCGGCATCGCCCAGGGCGCCGCCTTCTCGAACCGGGTGAGGTTGAAGAACACGAAGATCGCGATGAGCAGGGGGGCGACCGCTGCAAGCAGCAGGGCCAACGAGTGTCGAAGCTTGTGGGCCTCGACGGCGAGGGCGGTCCTGAGCGATGGGGCTGCGTGGTGCATGGTTTGCGACATGGCGGGTTCCTCAGCAGGCTGTTGCGCGTGCGGCGCGCTGGTACAGGGCTTCGAGGCCCGGCTGGCGCGGCGCCAGCCCGTGCACCGGAACGCCGGAGACGCACAGCACGCGGTTGAGGGCGGCGCTGGCCCGGTGGATGTCCTCGCCGGCGCGGACGCTGACGACCAGACCGCCCTTGCCAGGCTCTGCTGCGAACCCATGCGCGCGCGCGACCGTGCAGGCGTGCTCGGGTGCATCGGTGCCGACCTCCAGCTCGCGCGGCATTCCGGCCTTGAGGTCTTCAAGGGCGCCTTGGAGGACGAGTCGTCCATGGCTGAGGATGCCGACGTGGGTCGCGGTCTGTTCGATCTCGCCGAGCAGGTGGCTCGAGACCAGGACGGTCGCGCCAGTGCGTTCGGGCAGGCTGCGCAGGAAATTGCGCATGTCGGCGATGCCTTCCGGATCGAGTCCATTGGTGGGCTCGTCGAGGATGAGCACCGGCGGTGCCCCCAACATCGCGCGTGCCAGCCCCAGCCGCTGCCGCATCCCCAGCGAATACCCGGCGACCCGTCGATCGGCGTAGGGGCGCAGCTCGACCAACTCCAGCACCCGCTCGACTTCAGTGGCGGGCAATCCGAGCAAGCGCCGGCTCAGGTCGAGGTTCCCGCGTCCGCTCAAGTGTCCGTAGAAGCCCTGGGCCTCGAGCAACGCCCCAACCCGTCGCGCGGCCGCCAGTCGGTTGCGGGAGACGTGGATCCCGTCGATCCGGGCATCGCCGGCATCGGCCCGCAGCAGGCCGAGCAGCAACTTGATGGTGGTGGTCTTGCCGGCACCGTTGCGGCCGAGGAATCCGTAGATGCAGCGCCGGGGGACGACCATCGAAACGCCATCGACCGCCGTGCGCGGCCCGAATCGCCGGGTCAGGTCCATGGTTTCGATGGCAGTTGTCATGTGCGTGCTACCCGAAAATTTAATTCTGGGATAAAGTTATAGGCGCCAGAAAAATTTAAGTCAAGATTAAATTTCATGACTGTGCGAGGTTCCCGAATGCCGACCGCCGATCGCTTCCAGGCCCAGTGCCGCCTGCTCCGCGTCGGGGCATTGGTGGTGTTCGCCGGCCTGCTGCTGTTGCTCGCGACGGGAATGGTCGGGCTCCCATGGCGACTGGCCACCGACGCTGCCGATGGATGGTCGACGCGCGCCTTGCTGTCGGTCGTGCGTTTTCTGCCGGGCGTTGGCTACCTCTGGGCGCTGTGGGCGGTGCAGCGCGCGCTGGGCGACCTGGCGGCGGGTCGGCTGTTCCATGGCACCGTGGCGCGGGCGATGCGCCATATCGGCTTCGGCGTCCTCGCCGGGGCGTTGCTCAATGTGTTCGCGGTCACCAACCTTTCGCGCTGGATTGCCGGCGGCCAGGGCGGCTACCTGTACTTCGACTTGTCCGGCATCGTGCTTGGCGTGGTCGGTGCAGCCTTGGTGTTGCTCGCGCGGTTGGTCGACCAGGCGCGTGCGTTGCAGGCCGAACTGGACGAGATTCCCTGATGCCGATCCGGGTGACGCTCGACGCCATGTTGGCCCGCCGGGGCATGACCGCGCGCGAACTCGCCTCCCGCGTCGGCATCAGCGAGACGCAGATGTCGCTGTTCCGCAGCGGCAAGGTGCGGGGAATCCGCTTCCGCACCCTCGCGAAGATGTGCGCGGTGCTGGCTTGCGCGCCCGGTGACTTGCTCGACTACCTGCATGATCCGGATGATCTGCGGGACACCGACGGGGACTTGGAGTAGCGCGACCATCCTCCTGCTGCGAGGATGGGCGTTCCCATCGGAGACTGCCCATGATCGAACGCATCGACGCCGGCCCGCGCATGTCCGAGGCCTGCATCCACGATGGCCTGGTGTACCTCGCCGGGCAAATCCCGGAGACGCCCGGGGCCGACATCGAGATCCAGACGCGTGAAGTGCTGGCGGCGATCGACGACCTGCTGGCCCAAGCCGGCAGCGACAAGACCCGGATCCTGCGCGCGCAGGTCTACCTGGCCGACGTCGCCGATTTCGCCGGGATGAACCGAGTCTGGGACGCGTGGGTGGTACCGGGTCAGGCGCCGGCACGGGCGACGGTGGAGGCGCGCCTGGCGAATCCGGCGTGGAAGGTCGAGATCGTGGTCACCGCCGTGCGTTGAACCGGCTCATCCGAGTTCGAAGGTGGTGATGCCATAGATGCGCTCGAGCGGCAGCGCGAGCATGCCGCCGGCGTACATGCGCGCGGTCTCGAACACCGGCTGCAGGTCGTGGCGCGCGGCCAGCGCGCGCGCCGCGGCATTCGGTTCCGGCAGGTCCAGGTAGACCACGTCGCCGGCCGGCACGCGCGCGCAGAGCGCGCGGAACAGCGCATCGGCAGCGGCCTCCGTGGTGGCATGCAGGGGACCGATCTTGTGGCCCTCGCGGCAGGCGCGGATGCTGCCGCTGGCGACCAGTTCGCCGTCCTCGATGATGCCCAGCGAATGGCTGTCTGGCTGTGCCAGCCACGCGCGCAGGAACGCGGTCCGCGGCGCGGGTGCGTGTTGCGCGTCGAAGGCCTGCACGCGGTCGAAATCCAGCGTGCGCAGGTCGACGGTGGCCACCGCAGTGTCCAGCGGGCGTGCCCGGCCGGCGTGGCGCACGTTGCGATGGGCCAGCACGAAGCCCGACTTGCGGTAGTTGGCCTGCTGCGCGACGACGCCGTCGAGCCCGGCGATGCGGCCATCGAGCGAAGCCATTGCGTGTTGCCACAGCGCCCAGCCCAGGCCTTGCCCGCGATGGTCCGGATCGACGATGTAGAGCCCGACGAAGCCGAAGCCGGTGCCGTATTTCACCGCCGAGATCGCGGCCACCGGGCGGTCGTCGCGCCATCCCATGAAAAAGCCGCCGGGATCGGCTGCGTGGAAACATCCGGCATCGTGCAGGCCGGGGTTCCAGCCTTCGGCCGCCGCCCAGTCGATGGCGATGCGCAGGTCGGCCAGCGACATGCGCTGCAGTCGCTGGGCAGGGAGGATCTTGTCGTGGGGCATGGGGGTTTCCTGCACCGTGCCGTCATTTACGGGTGTAGGTCATCTCCATCATCTTCATTTCCTTGCCGTCCGGGCCTGCCGCATACATCTCGAAGACTTCGACCGACGCGCTCTCCCAGCGGATGGCCAGCCGTGCCTCGGTGCGCTGGCGGGTCAACGGGTCGTTCCAGTGCGCCCTCATCGTGCAGCGCGCCGCGGCATCGCAATCGCCTTCGGCAACCGTCAGGCCAGTCCCCATGCTGTCGTTCCAGGTCGACCAGTACTTGCCGCTGACGTTGTCGAAGCCGGTCAGCCCGAATCCGTTGAAGGCCTGGCCGCCCATGCTGGCGCGCAATTCCTCGGCCACCACCCGGCCATCCAGCAACAGCCGCCGGGTCGCCGTGCCGGTATCGAGGGTGGGTTCGGCGCCGGGCGCGGACCAGCTCTTGATGGCGACGGTGTAGTCGCCGACCGTCATCGCGAGCCCCGCATGGGCCGCGCCGGGCGTGGCGGCGCGCTGGTAGGCCTGCATCGCGGCCACCTGCTCCGGGGAGGCCTTCGCGGGCTCCTGCGCCGCGAGCGACGGGCAGGCAATGGCAGAGGCGAGCAACAGGCAAGCGGTCGTGCGGCGCATGGCGGTTTCCCAAGGGTGGTGGCGTCGCCCCGAGTATAGGCAGCGGATCGAGTTGCCGGACCGAGACCAACGGCACGGGGGCGGGCATCGGCGCGCGGCTATGCTGGCGGTTTCAACCGCACGCGGGAGAGACGGCATGAAGCGTTCCTTGTTGGGAGTGGCGCTGCTCGGCGCCTTGGGCCTGGCCACATGGCAAGCAGCGGCCGGCGGCCCGTCGGGCAAGGCCCAGTTGGGTGCGTTCGGCGTCGACCTCTCCGCCCGCGACCTCGCGGTCAAGCCAGGCGACGATTTCAACCGGTACGCCAGCGGCCATTGGCTCGATACCTACCAGCTGCGCGACGACCAGGTCAGCTTCGGCTCGTTCGCGGCCTTGCGCGACCGCGCCGAGGAGCAGGTGCATGGCCTGATCGAAGGCCTGCAGGCGCGCAAGGACCTCAAGCCCGGCAGCAACGGGCAGAAGGTGCGCGACTTCTACGCCAGCTACATGGACCGCACGGCGCGCGACGCCGCCGGCATCGCCCCGCTGAAGCCGATGCTGGCGCGGTTCGCCGCGATCGACGGCAAGGCCGCGCTGGTCGCCGCCTTCGCCGCCAGCGGCATCGACGGCAGCGACGCGCCGCTGGGACTGGGCGTCACCACCGACCGCAAGGATCCGGACCAGTACCTCGTGACCCTGGGACTGGGTGGCCTCGGCCTGCCCGATCGCGACTACTACCTCAACCAGGACCCGCGCTTCGCCAAGATCCGCGAGGCCTACCTGGCGCACATCCAGCGCATGCTGGGCTTCGCCGGCATCACCGGCGCCGATGCCAAGGCGCGCGCGCAGGCGATCCTCGCGCTGGAGACCGCGCTCGCCAAGCCGCAGTGGGACCGCGTGAAGATGCGCGACCGCGACAAGACCTACAACGTCGTGAGTTTCGCCGAGCTCAAGGCGCGTTATCCGGGCTACGACTGGGATGCGCAGCTGCGTGGACAGGGGATGCCGGTGCCCACGCGCCTGAACATCCCGACTCCCGACGCGGTGCAGCCAGTCATCGACGTCATCGACGCCACGCCGCTGGCGACCTGGCGCGACTACCTGGCGTTCCATGCGATCGACGGCAACGCCGGCCTGTTGAGTCGCGAGATCGACGATGCCTCGTTCGCCTTCAACGGCAAGGTGCTGGGCGGGCAGCAGGCGCAGCGCGACGACTGGAAGCGCGCGGTGCAGCTGGTCGGTGGCCGCGGCGGGGTGGGCGATGCGCTCGGCGAGCTGTACGTCGCCCGCTACTTCACCCCCGAGGCGAAGGCGGCGATGGACCAGCTGGTCGAGAACCTGCGCGCGGCGCTGCGGCAGAACATCGAGGGACTCGACTGGATGGGCGCCGACACCAAGGCCCAGGCCTACGCCAAGCTGGCTTCGTTCCGACCGAAGATCGGCTATCCGTCGAAGTGGCGCGACTATTCCAGCGTGGCGGTGTCGCCCGGCGACCTGTTCGGCAACGTGGTGGCGGTGCGTGCCTACAACCGCGCCGACCAGAACCGCCGCATCGGCCAGAAGACCGACCGCGAGGAATGGGGGATGACCCCGCAGACGGTCAACGCCTACTACAACGCCACCTTCAACGAGATCGTGTTCCCGGCGGCGATCCTGCAGCCGCCGTTCTTCGACCTCAACGCCGACCCGGCGGTGAACTACGGCGCGATCGGCGCGGTGATCGGGCACGAGATGGGCCACGGTTTCGACGACCAGGGCAGCAAGTCCGATGCGCGCGGCATCCAGCGCAACTGGTGGACCGCCGAGGACCGCGCGCGCTTCGAGCAGCGCACCAAGGCGCTGGGCGCGCAGTACGACGCCTATTGCCCGCTGCCCGGCCAATGCGTCAACGGCGCGTTGACCATGGGCGAGAACATCGGCGACCTCGGCGGGGTTTCAATGGCTTACACCGCGTACCAGCTCAGCCTGAAGGGCAAGCCGGCGCCGGTGATCGACGGCCTGACCGGCGACCAGCGCTTTTTCCTGTCGTGGGCGCAGGTGTGGAAGGCGAAGTACCGCGACGAGTCGCTGCTGACCATGCTCAAGACCGACCCGCATTCGCCGGCGATGTACCGCGCGAACGGTCCGCTGCGCAACTTCGACCCGTGGTACCAAGCCTGGGGCGTCAAGCCCGGCGATGCCATGTACGTGGCGCCGGAGCAGCGCGTCCGCATCTGGTGAGCGACGGCAATCGGTGGCACGGCGGGGCGGCATTGCCGCCCCGTTTTCCTTGGGTTGGGGATGCGCCAGCCCGGGCACGCATTGGTTGATCCGGATCATGCATGGCGCAGGTTCCCGGCGCATACTCCCACCGGTGTTCACAACCGAGGAGGGGTGTCATGCAAGCCAACGTGGGTGGTGCGGACAAGTGGTTGCGGATCGTGGTCGGCCTGGCGCTGATCGCATGGGCCTTGATGGGCGGGCCGGTGTGGGCCTGGATCGGCGTCGTGCCGCTCGCCACCGGGCTGTTCAATTTCTGCCCGCTCTACAAGCTGGTGGGGATCAACACCTGTCGTCGATGACAGGTGCCGGCACGGCGATGGCCGGGAAGTCCGGCTATCGCCTGCCGTGACGGCCTCCCCGCCTGGTCACTTGCGGGAGGTCGCCTTCATCGCGAGCACCGCATCCAGCGTCTGCTTCACGTGCTGGTTGGGGTTCATGTCGTCGTGCACGAAGCGCACGGTGCCGTCCGGCGCGATCACGTAGGACGTGCGGCTCGACCAGCCGGGCTTGAGGGTGAGGGTGGCGTCGTACTGCTTCGCGATGCGCGCGCCTTCGTCGGCCGCGACCGGGAACTTGCCGGCGCACTTCTCGGTGTCCTTCGAGAACTCCGCAAGGCGGTCGGTGTTGCCGGCGGTCACGCCGATGACGGTCGCACCCGCCGCCTTGAACTTGTCGATCGCCTGCGAGAACGCGGCGGCTTCCACGTTGCAGCCGGAGGTGAAGGCAGCGGGGAAGAAGTACACCACCACCGGGCCCTGCTTCAGCGCGGCCTTGAGGTCGTAGGTGAACGGCTTGCCGGCGAGGAAGGCCGGGGCACTGAACATCGGCGCCGCGGCGCCCGGCTTGAGCGCGGCCAGGGCGGCGGGCGAGAGCACGGCAAGGGCGAGCAGGGTGGCGGCGGCGAAGCGGCGCATGGCGAGTTCCTGGTGGATGGGCACGCCGATGTTACGTGCGATCCACGTGCGATGGATGCAACCGGTGGCCCATGCATGGCAGCATCCCCGCCGGTTCCCCGAGTCCTGCCGCGATGCCGACGCACGCCACCATTCCGTTGCCGCCGCTTCCCGCATTCACCGAGGCCGAACGGTTGCAGCGCGCGCTGGCGTTCGCCGGCGACCTGCAATGCCGGCGCACGGTGCGGGATTTCGCGCCCACGCCGGTTGCACGCGAGGTGATCGCGGCCTGCCTGCTGGCCGCGGGCAGCGCGCCGAGTGGCGCCAACCAGCAGCCGTGGCGCTTCGTCGCGATCGCCAATCCGTCGCTGAAGCGGCGCATCCGCCTCGCCGCCGAGGAAGAGGAACGCACGTTCTATGCGCGGCGTGCCCCAGAGGAATGGCTGCAGGCGCTGGCGCCGCTGGGCACCGACGCCGACAAGCCCTTCCTCGAGGTCGCGCCGTGGCTGGTCGCGGTGTTCTACGAGCGCACCGGCCTCGGCGCCGATGGTGGCAGGCAAAAACGCTATTACCCGCACGAATCCACCGGCATCGCCTGCGGGATGTTGATCGCGGCCTTGCACCAGGCCGGCCTCGCCACCTTGACCCACACCCCCAGCCCGATGGGCTTCCTCAACGAGCTCCTCGAGCGGCCGCGCAACGAGGTGCCGTACCTGCTGCTGGTCGTCGGGCATCCGGCCGAGGGCTGCCGGGTGCCGGACGTCGCGCGGTTGCCGCTGTCGGATTACGCGAGGTTCATCGCATGAGCCCGCATCGCCCGGCCGGGATGGTGTTGCCGGTGGCCGGCGCATGTATTGGCGCGGAGGCATCGGATGCCGGCTGAGGCAGGCGCCGAGGCGCAATTGCGGGTCGCGTTGGCATCGTTGCGCGCCGGGGATGCCGCGCGCGCGGCAGCGGTGTGCTGGCAGCTCCGTGCGGCCGGGGAAGACGGCGCAGGCCTCCGGCAGGTGCTGGGCCTTGCGTTGCTGGAGCAGGGGCGCGCGGGCGAGGCCGTGGGGGAGCTGGAACAGGCCGTGGCGTTCGACGCCGCCAATCCGTTCGCGGCCTACAACCTCGGCAACGCGCTCGCGGCCTGCGGTCGGCAACGGGACGCGGCGTCGGCATACCGGCGTGCGCTGGCCTTGCAGCCGGCGATGCTGCAGGCCCGTTACAACCTCGGCAACGCGCTGGCCGCCTGTGGTGCGCATGCCGAGGCGATCGCGGCTTTCGACGAGGTCGCTGCGTCGGCGCCGGATTTCCTCGATGCGCGCAACAACCGTGGTCGCTCGCGGCTGGCGCTCGGCGATGCCGAGGGTGCGCGAGCCGACTTCGATGGCGTGTTGGCGCAGGATCCCCGCCACCTCGCGGCACTGGCGAATCGTGGCGCCGCGCTGCTGGCGGCGGATCGGCCGGAGGAGGCGGTGGCGGCCTATCGTCAGGCGCTCGCGCTGGCGCCCGGCCATGCCGAGGCCTTGCATGGGTTGGGCCTGTCGCTATCGGCCAGCGGACGGTTCGCGGACGCGACCGCGGCGTTCGGCGTCGCGCTCCAGCGATCGCCCGGCTGGGTCGAAGCCTGGCGCCAGCGGGCGAACGCGCGCCGCGATTCCGGCGACCTGACGGGGGCGATGGCGGACGCCACGCAGGCCATCGCGCTGCAGCCCGAGTCCGCGGAAGGCTACAACCTGCGCGGCACGCTCCATCACGAAGCGCTGCACTACCGCGAGGCGCTCGCGGACTACGACCGCGCCATCGCGCTGGCACCGACGCACGCCGATGCCTGGTGCAACCGGGGCAACGCCCTGTACGACCTCGGCAGGCTGGAGGAAGCGCGCGCGGCCCTCGAGCATGCGTTGGCGCTTGCCCCCGAACATCCCGAAGCCACCAGCAACCTCGGCATGGTGCTGCAGCAACTGGGGCGCTTCAATGCGGCGCGCGCGGCCTACGACCGTGCCATCGCCCTGCGTCCGCGCAATCCGGAAAGCTGGAAGCGGCGTGCCACGCTGCACCTGCTGCGCGGCGCGTTCGAGCCGGGTTGGGCCGATTTCGAACGATCCACCCAGCTGGCCCCGCACGATCCGCTGCCCGGCGTGCCGCGCTGGGAAGGTGGCGATCCACGCGGCATGTCGCTGCTGGTGCACGAGCCAAGCGGGATCGGGGATGCGATCCAGTTCTTCCGGTATCTGCCGATGCTCGCGGAGGCCGGCGCGCGGGTGGCGTTCACCGGGTCGCCACGCCTGTTCCGGCTGCTGGCGACCTGCGATCCCCGCATCGCGTTCGTGCCGCCCGCCGACCTCGAGCCGGTCGGCTTCGACGCGCAGATCGACCTCTGGGGCCTGCCGCGGTTGTTGTCACCGACGCCGGACGCGATTCCCACGCCGATCCCATACCTGCACGCCGAGCCGGCGCGGGTGGCAACGTGGCGGGCGTGGCTGGGCGAAGGACGGCACATCGGGATTGCCTGGCAAGGCCGGCCGGGACGCAAGATCGACGCCGGCCGCTCGATCCCGTTGTCGGCGTTCGCGCCACTGGCAAGCCTGCCCGGTGCGTCGCTGGTCAGCCTGCAGCGGAACGAGGGCATCGAACAGTTGGCGGACCTGCCGGCCGGGATGCGCGTGCGCGATCCCGGGGCGGGTTTCGATGCCGGCGGCGACGCATTCCTGGATGCCGCGGCGATGATGATGGCGCTCGACCTGGTGGTGACCTCGGATACCGCGATCGCGCATCTTGCGGGTGCCCTCGGGCGCCCGGTCTGGCTCGCCCTGAAGCACATCCCCGAATGGCGCTGGCAGCTCGATCGCGACGATTCGCCGTGGTACCCGCGCATGCGCCTGTTCCGGCAGCCCGCGCCCGGGGCATGGGCGCCGGTGTTCGCCGCGATGGGCGATGCTTGGCGCGACGGCGTGGGCTAGGGATGCCGGCGCTTCGCCGTCGCGCGCTAGACTCCGCCGGGAATCCAGCAGGAGCCACGCCATGACGTTCCGGAGCATCGCCCTGTTGTTGGCCGCACTGGCGTGCGGCGACCTGCGCGCGGCCGACCCGCCCGTGCAGGCAAGCGCCTACGATCCCGCGCTGGCGGCCCGCACCGGCGCCGACGAGAACGGCATGCGCAAGTTCGTGCTGGTGGTGCTGCGTACCGGACCCACGCGGGTGCCGGATGGCGATGCGCGCAAGGCGATGTTCGCCGGCCACTTCGCGAACATGGAGCGGCTGTCGAAGGCCGGCAAGCTCGTGCTGGCCGGGCCGTTCGGCGACAAGGACGTGGACTGGCGCGGGTTGTTCGTGTTCGCGGTGGCGGACATCGAGGAGGCGAAGGCGCTGGTCGCCACCGACCCGGTGATCATCCAGGGCGAGATGGTCGCCGAGTACCACAGCTGGTACGGCTCGGCCGCCACCGTGCTGTTGCCCGGCTTGCACGAGCAGCTTGTCCGTTCGCCGTGATGCAGCATGCGGTCGGCCAGGCGCTCTGCTAGCGTCGCCACGATGACGCCATCCCTGCCGGAGACCGCCCCCGAACCCGCGCCGCGGCCATTCGCAGTGCCGTGCCGCACGCTCGGTTTCGATGCGCCGTGGCGCTGGTTGCGCCTGGGTTGGCAGGATTTCCGTCGCGCGCCGGGCCTGAGCCTGCTGTTCGGCGCGGTGATCGTGGTCGTGAGCGTCGTGGTCAGCGCATTGGCATGGTGGCTCGGCCGGTTCGCGCTGATGGCGACCTTGTTGTCGGGCTTCGTGTTCGTTGCGCCGATGCTTGCGGTCGGCCTGTATTGCGTCAGCCGCAGTCTGGAGCGCGGCGAGGTGCCGGCGGTGCGGTGTTCGTTCGCGCTTGCGCGCAGGGTGGCCGGGCAGGCGGGTGTCTACGCGCTGGCGCAGGGCGTGGTGATCCTGCTGTGGTCGCGCGCCGGCATGATGCTCAGCGCATTGTGGCCGGTGCACCAAGGCGATACCCCGGCGCTGGTCGAGTACCTGCTGCTCGGCAGCGGGGTGGGTGCGGTGTTCGCCACCGTGACCTTCGCGATCTCCGCGTTTTCCTTGCCGATGGTCGCCGACCGCGACGTCGACATGGTCACCGCCTGCGTCTCCAGTGTGAACGCGGTGCTGCGCAACAAGCCGGTGATGGTGCTGTGGGGCGGCGTGCTGGTGGCGATCACCGTGCTCGGCTTCGCGACCGCCTTCCTCGGGCTTGCGGTGGCGATGCCGTGGTTGGCCTATGCCACATGGCACGGATATCGCGAGACCCTGGATCCCGAGGGCTGGCCAACTCTTACTTAGCGGGTCGGAATGCGGTCGCGGGTTAAGATGCCCGCCCCACAGGCCACCCAGATGCCGCCCGGCGACGCGCCCGGCGGGACACCTCCATGACCGAAACCCTGACCGGCCTGCCCCTGGCCCTGTTCCACCTGCGCAGCGGTCAGCCCGCGCTAGCCGAACAGGCGTGCCGGCAATGCCTTGCGCTGGAACCTGCCAACGCAGAAGCCCTCGAGCTGCTGTCCGTGCTCGCCTTCGAGCGCGGCGACGCGGCGATGGCGCGCGATGCCGCGCAGCGTGCCGTGCTTGCGGACGCCAGTCGGCCGGCCGCGCATTTCTTCCATGGCAAGGCCTCGCTCGCGCTGGGACGGCCGAAGGATGCGCTCGCGAGTTTCGAACGCACCCTGCAAATCGCCCCCGCGATGCCCGACGCGCTGCATGCGCGGGGCGATGCGCTGATGGCGATGGCCCAGCCGCATCGTGCCGTCGAGGCCTACCAGGCTGCGCTCGCGGCCGACCAGGACCGCGCGCACAGCGCGTTGCGCCTCGCCGAGGCGCTGCTGCAGGGCGGACGCTTCGCGCATGCGGTCGAGGCGTGCGACTGGATGCTGGCGCGCTGGCCCGCGGATGCGGCGGCGTGGATGCTGCGCGGCAATGCGCTGTATGCCGCCGGCGATTTCGAGCAGGCCGCGCGCAGCTACGGCGCTGCCGGAGATGCGGCACCGGACATGGCCGAGGCGCACGACAACCGCGGCCTTGCCCTGGCCGCACTCGGGCGGGCCGGAGACGCCGTCGATGCGCATGCGCGCGCGATCGCCGCGCGTCCCGGCTTCGCCCTTGCGCACATGCGCCGCGCGCTGGCGTTGCGGATGCTCGGCCGCTTCGCCGAGGCGATGGAAGACGCCGATCGCGCGGTCACCCTGGATCCGCAATCCGCGCTGGCCTGGAATGCGCGCGGGATCGCCTGGAACGACCTCGGCGAGCACGAGCGGGCGGTCGACGACTACCAGCGCGCGCTCGAACTCGATCCGCGCTTCGCCGAGGCCTGGAACAATGCCGGCGATGCCTTCCAGGCACTCGGCCGCCACGGCAAGGCGCTGGCGCAGTTCGAGCAGGCGCTGGCGATCCGCCCCGGCTATGCGGAAGCGCATTCGAACCGCGGGCTGAGCCTGCACGAACTGGGCCGCTTCAGCGAGGCCCATGCAGCATTCAATGCCGCACTCGCCGCCGATCCGGGCCACCCGGAGGCGCGCAAGCGGCGTGCGCAGTTGCGCCTGCTGCTGGGCGATGCCGCGGGATGGGAGGATTACGCCGCGAGCATCGCCGGCCGCGGCGACAGTGGCGCGATCCCACTCTGGCAGGGCGAGCCGCTGGCCGGGAAGGCGCTGTTGCTCGACGAACCCAATGGGTTCGGCGACCTGTTTCAGTATTGGCGCCTGCTGCCTGGGCTGATCGCGCAGTGCGCACAGGTCGCCTTCCAGGGCAATCCGCGGCTGTTCAAGTTGCTGCAGTCGAGCGGATATCCGATCCGTTACATCGGCGAAGACGAACCCATCGAAGGGTTCGACATGCGCAGCCCGCTCTGGCGGCTGCAGGCGCTGCTGCGCCCAGCGCCCGCCGACCTCGCGGCGGCGGTGCCGTACCTGCATGCGGATCCCGCGCTGGCCGCGCGCTGGCGTCTGCGCCTCGACCCGGGCAAGTTCAAGGTCGGCATCGCATGGCAGGGGCGCGAGGATCGCCGCATCGATGGCGGGCGGTCGATCCCGCTGCGCGAGTTCGTCGCGCTCGGGCGCGTTCCCGGCGTCCAGCTGGTCAGCCTGCAGCGCGGACCGGCGTTGTCGCAGCTGGCCGACTTGCCCGATGACGTGCACGTGTTCGATCCCGGCGCGGGTTTCGATGCCCGCGGCGATGCGTTCCTCGATACCGCGGCGATGATCGCCGGGCTCGACCTCGTCGTCAGTTCCGAGACTTCGGTGGCGCACCTCGCTGGTGCGATGGGACGCGAGACCTGGTTGGCCCTCAAGCGGGTGCCCGAGTGGCGTTGGCAGTTGGATCGCCCGGATACCGACTGGTACCCGGCGATGCGCCTGTTCCGGCAGTCGCAACGCGGCGACTGGACTGCCGTGTTCGAGGAGATGCGCGCGGCGCTGCAGGCTCGCGCGTAATCGAGGGCCGCCGCACCCTGGGGATGCGGCGGCGGCGCGGCATCAGCGCAGCGTCGACACCGAGCTGGCGAGGCCACGGCGCATTGCGTCGTCGATCAGCGCACGCACCTGCGCTTCCGCGGTGGCTGCCTCGCGCTCGATCTGGTGGCCGACGGCCTCCATGTCGCGGCCGATCGCTTCCATCGGTCGCGCGGCGGCTTCCATCTCGCGCGCCACCGCCTCCATCTTCGCGGACTCGTGCTGCATCGCCTCGGATTGCCGCTGTATGACCCCGGCGTGCCGGTCCATTTGCCCGGAGAGGCTGTCCATCTCGCGCGACAGGGCGTCCATCTCGCGCTGCAGGGCATCACGGCCGGCCTCGTCGCTGCGCGCCATGCGGGCGGCAAGGCGCGACTGCTTCGCCGCCAGAGATTCCTGGCGGCTCGCCAGTTCCTGCATCGCGGCTTCGGCCGCGCGCATCTCCGGCGAATCGGTTGGTGCCGTCATCCGATCCATGCGCGACTGCAGCGCCTCGAGTTCCCGCTGGTGCGGTTCCATGCGTTGCTGCAGCGCCTGCATGCGGGTGTCCAGTGCGTCGATCGGCTGCCAGGCCGCGCGCACCTTGTCGAGCACGCCGGGATCGCGGACCACATAGCCCTTGCCGCCGCGGCGGACCCACAGGAAGTCGCCATCGATATCCTGGCGGAGCCGGCGCACGGTGGCGATGTCGTCGCTGGAGCCGCTCATCGCGAAGCCCTCCTGGCCTGCACGCACCAGGGCGTAGCCGTTGCCGTCGTGCTGGCCGCGATGCGCAGGCGGCGGGGTGGGCGGCGGTGGTGGCGGAGCCACGGCAGGTGCCGGCGGTGCGGGCGGAGCAGGCGGGGCCGGGGGTGGATTGTCATCCAGCGCAGCGGGTGGT
>JAFLEC010000220.1 GCA_017302095.1 Lysobacterales bacterium
GCCACGGCGCCGGCGATTGCCGCAGCAGCAGGTAGGGCCAGGGCCGCACGCGCAGGGCGGCGATCCCCGCGTTCGCGCCGGCGGCATACGCGTCGAGCGCCGCGCGCTGGTCGCCGGCGATGCGCGGCAGGTTGGCGGCCACCCGCGCGCGCATGCGATGCAGCCGGTGGCGCTTGTCGGTGTCCAGCGCGATCGGGCCGAACAGCGCGGCCAGTTCGCCGGCGGCGGTCCGGCGCAACAGGTCCATCTCGAAGTAGCGTTCCTGCGCGTGCACGTAGCCAAGGGCGCGCATCGCGTCGGCTTCGCTGCCGGCATCGATGGTGACCGTGCCGTTGGCATCGCGCGCGATCGACACCGGCGCGGCGAGGCCAGGCAGCGCATGCACGCCATCCAGCACCGGGAGGCTGCCGCGCAGCAGCCACCACGCCAGCAGGAGCAACGCCACCACGCACGCCAGCAGCGCCAGCGCGCCGCGCCTCAGCCATCGCATCATCGGGATCCCCGGGGTGGCCGCCCGGGCGGGCTGCCGACGGTTGCATCAGAAAGGGTCGCTTGCCAGATGGCAAGCGCTGCGGCAGGATCACCACATGACCGCCATGCGCGCCGCCCTGAATAACCGCAATAACGCCAGCCCCCCGCGGGTCGGCGATTAGCGCGCGCATCTCACGCTGATCTTCCCGAAGCCCGCACTGCGAAGTGCGGGCTTCTTCGTTTCCGACCCTTCCGATTCCCCTGCAAGGACCTCCACGATGTGCTCGATCCTCGGTGTCTTCGACCTGCGCCCCGGCGCCGACCTGCATCCGCTGCGCCCGCTGGCGCTTTCGCTGTCGGCGCGCCAGCGCCACCGCGGACCCGATTGGAGCGGCGTGCACGTGGAGGCGCATGCGCTGCTGGTGCATGAACGCCTCGCCATCGTCGATCCGGCCGGCGGCGCGCAGCCGATCCATTCCGCGGACGGCGGGCTGGTGCTCGCGGTCAATGGCGAGATCTACAACCATCGCGAGCTCGAGCGCCGCCTGGCCAGGCCCTACGCCTTCCAGACCGGCTCCGACTGCGAGGTGATCAACGCCCTGCACCGCGATGGCGAGGCGCCGGAGACCTGGCTGGGCCGGCTCAACGGCATTTTCGCCTTCGCGTTGTGGGATGCGGCGGCCGGGCGCACGCTGGTCGCGCGCGACCACATGGGCGTCTGCCCGCTGTACTGGGGCCACGATGCCGACGGCCGGCTGTGGGTCGCCTCGGAAATGAAGGCGCTGGTGCGGGTCTGCGACGACGTGGCGGCGTTCCCGCCCGGCCATGTCTACGACAGCGCCACTGGCCAGCTCACCCGCTGGTACAAGCGCGCCTGGCGCGACTACGACGCGGTGCAGGGCGTGGCCGCCGGCAAGGCGGAGCTGCGCGATGCGTTCGAGCGCGCGGTGCATCGCCAGTTGATGAGTGACGTGCCCTACGGCGTGTTGCTGTCGGGCGGGCTGGATTCCTCGCTGGTCGCGGCATGCGCGGCGAAATTCGCGCGCAAGCGGGTGGAGGACGACGACCGCGGCGAGGCCTGGTGGCCACGCCTGCACAGCTTCGCCATCGGCCTGGAGGGCTCGCCCGACCTTGCCGCCGCGCAGGTCGCCGCCGACGCGCTCGGCACCGTGCACCATGGCTTCACCTACACCTTCGCGGAAGGCCTCGATGCCCTGCCGGAGGTGATCCGCCACATCGAGACCTACGACGTGACCACCATCCGTGCGTCGACGCCGATGTTCCTGCTCGCGCGTCGGATCAAGGCGATGGGGGTGAAGATGGTGCTCAGCGGCGAGGGCAGCGACGAGCTGTTCGGCGGCTACCTGTACTTCCACAAGGCGCCGAACGCGCGCGAGTTCCACGACGAGCTGGTGCGCAAGCTGGACGCGCTGCACAGCTTCGATTGCCTGCGCGCGAACAAGGCGATGATGGCCTGGGGCGTCGAGGCGCGGGTGCCGTTCCTCGATGTCGAGTTCATGGACGTGGCGATGCGGATGGATGCGCGGCACAAGATGGGCGGGCTGCGCGAAGACGGCCAGCGGCGGATCGAGAAGGCGGTGCTGCGCGAGGCCTTCGAGGGCGCGTTGCCGCACGAGATCCTGTGGCGGCAGAAGGAGCAGTTCAGCGATGGCGTCGGCTACGGCTGGATCGACGGGTTGAAGGCGCATGCCGAAGCGCAGGTGTCCGATGCCGACTTCGCCGCCGCCGGGCAACGCTTCCCGGTCAACCCGCCGCAGACCAAGGAGGCGTATTTCTATCGCCGCCTGTTCGAGGAGGCGTTCCCGGGCGAGGCGTGCGCGAAGACCGTGCCGGGCGGCAAGTCGATCGCCTGTTCGTCGCCGGCGGCGATCGCGTGGGATGCCGCGTTCGCGGCGATGGCCGATCCCTCCGGGCGCGCGGTGGCCGGCGTGCACGAACACGCCGTCGCGGCGATCTGAGGTCGCTCAGCCCAGGCTGCGGCAGCCCAGCGCCGACAGCACGCCGTGCAACGCAGGGACCTGCATCAGCCAGGGACCGGCGAGGGTGAGGAGGCCGGCGCCGACCACCAGCAGGCCGGCGGCGGTGCGCAGGCCGCCGCGTTGCAGCTGGCGGCCGATGCGCATGCCGGCCCAGGTCAGCGGGACCATCACCGGCAAGGTGCCGAGCCCGAACGCGGCCATCGTCAGGGCGCCGTGCCAGGCGCTGGCCTGCAGCCAAGCCGCCGCCAGCAGGGTGGTGGACAGGCCGCAGGGCATCCAGCCCCAGAGCATGCCGAGGGCGAGCCGCTTCGGTGCGGTATCCGCCGGCCAGACGCGCGCACGCAGCGGTGCCAGCCGTCGTCGCTGCGCTGCATCGGCCAGCGCTCGGCGCATTCACCCTCGCGGTCGACGATTTCCAGCGCCACCTCGGGACAGCTCGGCGCCCACAGCGCAAAGCGCACGCCGCCGGCCGGCCGCAACTCGGCGCCGAAAGGCATCGCGTGCGCCGTCCTCATGGCGCCCGGGCCCCGTACCGCAGCGGCGCATCGCAACGGGACGCGCGGACCGCCATGCCGATCAGAAACGCCGGCACCGCCGTCGCCACTCGGCCCGGTGCACGTCGATACAGACCTGCCGGCCGTGCGCTGGGGCGATGTGAAGGCGTTTCATGTTGCGGTGGACCGGGGCAGCGAGATGCACCTCGCACAGCTTACTCAGCGGACGTCGCGCGCGCCGCAGGAAACGGCTGCGCGAAGATGTCGGACGGGTCCTACGACCGCGGAGCCGCGGCGCGTGCTCTTGACGCGGCGCCCACGGTGAATCGGGCGATGCCGCCGCTCAGTACAGCTCGCGCGGCGCGAGCCTGAAGACCAGGTCCAGCACGCGCTGCCAGGCGTTGCGCGCCGGCTGGCGGCCGACCGTCGTGCGGTCGTGGGTCCACGACAGGCGGCCCGCGGCGTCGACCTCGACCCGCCAGCTGTTGGCCGGCTGCAGATCGCGTTCGATCAGGCGGGCCAGGTCCTCGGCCAGCGCCGGGCTGTCGATGAGCACGCCCATCTCGCTGTTGGTCTTGGCCGAGCGCGGGTCGAAGTTCATCGAGCCCACGTAGACGCGCTGCCGGTCGGCGACCATGCATTTCGAATGCAGCCCGACGAAGCCGGCCTGCCGCGGCGGTGTGTCCACCACCGGGCCCTGAATGGCCGCATCGTGGCGCAGCTCGTGCAGGCCGTTCATCGCCTGGCGCAGGCGCTTGCGCCAGGGTCCGTAGTGGCTGTTGAC
>JAFLEC010000221.1 GCA_017302095.1 Lysobacterales bacterium
CCATGCCGCCCAGAATCACGCCGTCCAAGATCACGCGTTCGTCCTCGTACCGTGCTTCGCTGCCGCGAACTTCATGGAAAACAGGAAAGCCGCCGCGGCCATCGCCGCCCCGGCCAGCGCCGGCACTGCCGGCAACCGCCACACCGCCATCGCCAGGTACAGGCCGATGCCGACGACCAACCACTTCACCGCCGTCCCGAGCAGCAGGCGCCCGAGTGCGGCACCCGCACCGGCCACCCCGCCCCCGAAGGCGCTCCAGCCTGCGAGCAGGCTGCCCAGCGCCATCGACCCACCCCCGGCCAGCGCCGCGATCGCGGCAGGCGGGCCGAGCATCAGGCAGGCTGCCGCCGTCGCCAGCGTGGCGATGGCCTGGTAGGCCACCACCCGCAGCGCCAGCCGCCAGCCCGCGGCAGCGGAATTCAGCACGCGGAGGATCCAGCTTGGTACGGGAACCGCGGGACCAAAACCGTCCTGCGGAGCCGCAAAAGTATAGCAGGCGTGAAAATTGCGCGGCAACCGCCAAAGGCTCGCCACCACGGCGGAAACTTTCCGGCGGCAGGCGGGTCACAGTGCCTGCGCCCGCTCTTCCTCGTCGGCTCCGGACGGGCGTTCGAAGCCCCGGCCCCTTCCCCGGCCGGGGCTTTTTTATTGGGTTTCGGCACGTGATCGGAAATATCTATCGTCCCGACAGGATTTCCCGACTGGACACAGGACAACACACGCGGAAGATGCGAATGAATCGCATCAACTGGGGGTTTGCATGTCCAAGACACTCAGCTTCGCCGCCCTGCACTTCACCGTGGCATTCGCGGTGGGCTGGCTGTTGACCGGCAACTGGATGATCGGTGGCGCGCTGGCGCTGGTCGAACCGGCCTGCAACACGGTGGTGTTCCACTTCCACGAGAAGGTGTGGAAGCGCATCGAAGCGCGACGCGCCGGCGCGCAGTCGCGCGACGCGCTGGTGGCGTGACCCGGCGGCGCGTTACTTCTTCATCGGGATGTAGAGGTCGGTGATGCTGCCGTCGTAGACCTCGGCCGCCATCCCCACCGACTCGCTCAGGGTCGGGTGCGGGTGGATGGTGTGGCCGATGTCGTGGACCTCGCAGCCCATCTCGATCGCCAGCGCGAGTTCCGCGATCAGCTCGCCCGCGTGCACGCCGACGATGCCGCCACCGATGATGCGATGGCTGTCCTCGTCGAAGATCAGCTTGGTGAAACCTTCGGTGCGCGACAGGCCGATGGCGCGGCCCGAGGCCGCCCACGGGAACTTGCCGACGCCGACCTTCAGTCCCTTGGCCTTCGCCTCGGTCTCGGTGACGCCGACCCAGGCGATTTCCGGATCGGTGTAGGCCACGCTCGGGATCACCCGCGCCACCCATTCCTTCTTTTCGCCGGCAGCGACTTCCGCGGCCAGCTTGCCCTCGTGGGTGGCCTTGTGCGCCAGCATCGGCTGCCCGACCAGGTCGCCGATCGCGAAGATGTGCGGGACGTTGGTACGCATCTGCGCGTCGACGGCGATGAAGCCGCGCTCTCCCACCGCCACGCCGGCCTTGTCGGCATCGAGCTTGCCGCCGTTCGGCGCGCGCCCGACCGAGACCAGCACGCGGTCGTACAGCGTGCCCGCCGGGATGCTCTCGCCTTCGAACACGACCTCGATGCCCTTCTTGCCGGCCTTGGCCTCGACCACCTTGGTCTTGAGGTGGATCGCCACGCCCTGCTTCTTCAGCCGGTCCGCCAGCGGCTTGACCAGGTCGAGGTCGGCACCCGGCATCAGCTGCGGCATGAACTCGACGACGGTCACCTCGCTGCCCAGCGCGCGATACACCGTCGCCATCTCCAGGCCGATGATGCCGCCGCCGACGACCAGCAATTTCTTCGGGACGTCCGCCAGGTTGAGCGCGTCGGTGGAATCCATGATCCGCGGGTCGTCCCACGGGAACGACGGCAGCTTCACCGGCTGCGAACCGGCGGCGATGATGCAATTCGCGAAGCGCAACAATTGCGCCTTGCCATCGGCGCCCGTGATTTCGAGTTCGTTCGCCGAGACGAACTTCGCCGTGCCCTGCACGACCCGGACCTTGCGCTGCTTGGCCATCCCGGACAGGCCCTTGGTGAGCTGGCCGACGACCTTGTCCTTGTAGCCGCGCAGGGTGTCGATGTTGATCTTCGGCGCGCCGAAATCGACGCCATAGTCGCTGGCGTGCGCGGCCTGCTCGATCACGTCGGCGGCATGCAGCAGCGCCTTCGACGGGATGCAGCCGACGTTGAGGCAGACGCCGCCGAGGCTGGCATAGCGTTCGACCAGCACGGTATCGAGGCCCAGGTCGGCCGAACGGAACGCCGCGGTGTAGCCACCGGGACCGGCGCCGATCACCACCATCGCGCATTCGATGTCGGCGGCTCGCCCTGACGATGACGACGCGCTTGGCGCAGGCGCTGCGGGCGCAGTCTTGGGCGGTGTTGGTGCTGCGACCGGCGCCGGAGCATCGGATTTCGCGGGCGCAGCAGTCACGCTGGCGCTCGCCGCGCCCGCGATCACCGCGATCACCGCGCCTTCGGACACGGTGTCGCCCAACTTCACATTCAGCGCCTTGACCACGCCGTCGGCGACCGCCGGCACTTCCATCGTGGCCTTGTCGGATTCCAGCGTGACCAGGCCCTGGTCCTTCTTCACCGTGTCGCCGACCGCGACCAGGATCTCGATCACCGGGACGTCGGCGTGGCCGCCGATGTCCGGCACCTTGCTTTCGATGTCAGCCATGCCCGTTCTCCGTCAGAGCATGGCCCGACGCAGGTCGGCCAGCAGTTGCGCAAGGTAGGCGGTGAAGCGCGCGGCAGCGGCGCCGTCGATCACCCGATGGTCGTAGCTGAGCGACAACGGCAACACCAGCCGCGGCTGGAAGGCCTTGCCGTCCCAGACCGGCTTCATTTCCGACTTCGACACGCCCAGGATCGCGACTTCCGGGGCGTTGATGATCGGGGTGAACGCGGTGCCGCCGATCCCGCCCAGCGAGCTGATGGTGAAGCAGCCGCCCTGCATCTGTTCCGGCTTGAGCTTGCCGTCGCGCGCGGCGGCGGCCAGCTCGCCCATCTCCCGGGCGATCTCCATCACGCCCTTCTGGTCGGCATCGCACAGCACCGGCACCACCAGCCCGTTCGGGGTGTCGGCGGCGAAGCCGATGTTGTAGTACTGCTTGAGGACGAGGTTGTCGCCGTCCAGCGACGCGTTGAAATTCGGGTACTTCTTCAGCGCGGCCACGCTGGCCTTGATCAGGAAGGCGAGCATGGTGAGCTTGCCGGCCTTGCCCGCGGCGATCGCCTTGGCGTTCTCGTCGTTGAGCGCGACGCGGAGCGCCTCGAGCTCGGTGATGTCGGCATCGTCGTGTTGGGTGACGTGCGGGATCATCGCCCAGTTGCGCGCGAGGTTGGCGCCGGAAATCTTCTGGATGCGCGACAGCGGCTTGCTCTCGATTGCGCCGAATTTCGCGAAGTCCACCTTCGGCCACGGAATCAGGTCCAAGCCGCCCCCGCCCCCGCTGCGCGCCGGGACCGCAGCCGCGACGCCGCCGGCCAGCGCGGCCTTGACGAACTTCTGCACGTCCTCCTTGCCGATCCGTCCGCCGCGCTCGGTGCCGGTGACCTGCATGAGGTCGACGCCGAGCTCGCGGGCGAACAGGCGCACCGCGGGACTGGCGTAGGGGACCTTGTCCGGCAGCACCGCATCGGCATCGAAGCGGACCGGCGGCA
>JAFLEC010000222.1 GCA_017302095.1 Lysobacterales bacterium
GCTTCGTGTTCATCGGCCCGAAGGCCGACACCATCCGCCTGATGGGCGACAAGGTCGAGGCGATCCGCGCGATGAAGGCCGCGGGCGTGCCCTGCGTGCCCGGCAGCGGCGGCCCGCTCGGCGACGACACCGCCACCAACGTGCGCATCGCCGCCGAGATCGGCTACCCGGTGATCGTCAAGGCCGCGGGCGGCGGCGGTGGCCGCGGCATGCGCGTGGTCCACACCGAGGCCGCGCTGGCGAATGCCATCGCCACCACCAAGTCGGAAGCCAAGGCCGCGTTCGGCAACGACATGGTGTACATGGAGAAGTTCCTGGAGAACCCGCGCCACGTGGAGATCCAGGTGCTTGCCGACGGCCAGGGCAATGCGATCCACCTGGGCGAGCGCGACTGCTCGATGCAGCGCCGCCACCAGAAGGTGGTGGAGGAAGCGCCCGCGCCCGGCATCACCCCGGAACAGCGCGCCGAGATCGGCAAGGTCTGCGTCGAGGCCTGCCTGCGCATCGGCTACCGCGGCGCCGGCACCTTCGAGTTCCTGTACGAGGCCGGCCGCTTCTACTTCATCGAGATGAACACCCGCATCCAGGTGGAGCACCCGGTGACCGAGCTGGTCACCGGCATCGACCTGGTCCGCGAACAGCTGCTGATCGCCGCCGGCCACAAGCTCTCGATCAAGCAGTCGGACGTGGTGCTGAAGGGCCATGCGATCGAATGCCGCATCAACGCCGAGGACCCGGAAAGCTTCCTGCCCTCGCCCGGCCTGGTGACCCATTTCCATTCGCCGGGCGGCCCCGGGGTGCGCGTCGACTCGCACATCTACGAGGGCTACCGGGTCCCGCCGAACTACGATTCGATGATCGGGAAACTCATCGTGCACGGCGCCGACCGCGAGCAGGCGATCGCACGGATGCGGGTGGCGCTCAGCGAGATGGTGGTGGACGGGATCAAGACCAACGTCCCGCTGCAGCAGAGGATCCTGGCCGATGGCGGCTTCGCGGCCGGTGGGCAGAACATCCACTACCTCGAGAAGAAGCTCGCCGAGCGCAAGGAAAAGGCGCTGTCGCTGCGCTGATCGCGCGCAAGATGGCCGCCCCTGGCCCTGTTTTGCGCTTAATCGGGGAGTGCCACTCCCCGGAACCGCCATGCAGCGCCGCCACGTCCTCGCCTTCGCCCTCGCCACCACCGCCATCGCCCTGCCGGCATCGAGCCAGCAGGGCAAGAATCCGCCGACCAACCTCTACATCGACGTGCTCACCCACAACATGGCCGGGATGCCGGACATGGGCGGGATGATGGGCGGCCTGGGCGGCTTCATGGCCCGCCGGATGGGCGGCGACGCCGGCAAGCCGACATACCCGACCACGCGCGCCGGCGGCATGACCGGGCAGTATCTCGACGTGGCCCTGCACAACGCGCTGAAACCCGGCATCGAGGCGCAGGAGCTCGTGCCTGCGGGCCTCAAGCTCGGCAAGTCGCTCGCGTTGACGCCGATCGGCCCGCGCGAGGAGGGCAAGGGCACGATGTCGCCCGGCAAGGTCCCCGACATCCAGGTGAAGATCACCGAGTACTGGGGCTGCGGCGCCAGCGTGCGCCCGGGACAGCCCAAGGTCGCGACCTTCAAGCTGAAGGGGAACGGCAAGACCGTCGACCCCGAGAATCCGATGGGGGCGATGCAGGGCATCGACTTCCAGGCGACCGGCAGCATCTCCAACGAGATCCGAGCGGTCGACCGCGACATCGACCTCAAGCCGGGCTGGGTGTACTGGCCGAACCCGAAGCACGGCAAGCAGGTGCCGAGCGGTGCGCGCCTGGCCGGCGAGCACCGGATCACCGGCGACGGCATCCCGGCGTCGATGCAGTTCCAGGTGGAGCAGGCAGCCGATTTCATGCCCAAGCTCGCGCTGCGCACGCAAGGCGAGATGACCGACGCGATCGGCCTGTCCTGGCCCGCCGTCGAACGGGCCCGCGGCTACCACATCACCGGCATGCACATGCAGGTGCTCGGCGAGAATTCGTACGCGATCACGATGTGGAGCAGCGCCGAACTGCCTGGTGCGCGCGAGGACCTGCATGCCAACCTCACCGGCGGGCAACTCGAGAAATGGCTGAAGCAGAAGGTCCTGCTGCCTGCCACCGCCACCAGCTGCACCATCCCGAAGGGCATCTTCGCCGGCACCTCGAAAGTGGACGGCCGCCAGGCGACGATGCCCGGCATGCTCAACATGACTGCCTACGGGCCTGAAAGCTGGATCACCTATCCGCCGAAGCCGGCCGATCCGAAGCAGCCCTGGAACCCGGAATGGAGCGTGCGCTTGCGCGCCCGCTCCAGCGCCTCGGCCATCCTCGGCCTGGATTTCGGCCGCATGCAGGACATGCAGGGCGAAGGCGAGGATGGCCAGCCGCAGCCGAAGCCGTCGATGAAGGGACTGCTGAAGGGCATCCTCGGCGGATGAGCCGCGCGGACTTGTCGCCGCGCGGCCACGCGGCGACCATGGACGCCGGTCGACCCCGGCGCCCCGCATGCCCTACCTGCAACTCGCCCTGCCCTGCACCGAACGCCTGCAGCCGCGCTACGAACGCGCGCTGGAGGACGTCGGCGCGCTCGCGGTGACACTGCAGGACGCGCACCTCGACGCCGCCGACGAGCAGGCGATCTTCGAGCCCGGCGTCGGCGAAATCCCGCTCTGGGACGAGATGACCCTGACCGCGCTGTTCGATGCCGAGGCCGACGCTTTGGTGCTGCTGGCGGCGCTGGAAGCCTTCGACCCCGAGCTCGACTGGACCCGCACCCGCTTCGAGCGGGTCGACGACCAGGACTGGGAACGCGCGTGGCTGGACCAGTTCCGGCCGATGCGCTTCGGCGCGCGGACCTGGATCGTGCCGTGGAACCACGAGGTCCCGGCCGAAGCCAGCGCCGGTGCCGCGATCGTGCGGCTGGACCCGGGGCTGGCGTTCGGCTCCGGCACCCACCCCACCACCGCGCTGTGCCTGCAATGGCTGGATGCGCTGGCGGGCGCGGGCGAACTGCAGGGCCGCGACGTGCTCGATTTCGGCTGCGGCAGCGGCATCCTCGCGTTGGCCGCGCTCAAGCTGGGCGCGGGCAGCGCGACCGGCGTCGACAACGACCCGCAGGCGCTGCTCGCCACCGCCGACAATGCCGAACGCAACGGCGTCGCCATCGCCGCCTGGATGCCCGCCGACGAACCGCCGGCACGCTACCCGGTGGTGGTCGCCAACATCCTCGCGTCGGCGCTGGACGCGCTGGCCGAGACCCTCGCGGCGCGCACCGCGACGGGCGGGCGGATCGCGATGTCCGGCATCCTCGCCGGCCAGGAAGACGCCCTGCTGGCGCGCTACGCCACCTGGTTCGACGACCTCCAGGTCGCCCGCGAGGAGGACTGGGTGCGGATCGACGGCAGGCGCCGCGGGTGAGCGCCGATCCCAGCTTCCTGCGCAAGCCGGCCCCGGCGCGACGCCGCGTCGGCGAATGGGTCGCGCTGGTCGTCCTCGGCCTGCTGCTGGCGGCCCAACTGTTCCTCGCCCAACGCATGCAGCTGGCCGCGGATGCGCGCTGGCGCCCGCTGGTGCAGGCGGTGTGCGGCATCGCCGGTTGCGGCGTGCCCGCGTGGCGCGAACCCGGCGCGTTCGCGATGTTGGCGCGCGACGTGATCGCGGTGCCCGGACGCCCGGGCGTGCTG
>JAFLEC010000223.1 GCA_017302095.1 Lysobacterales bacterium
GTGCGCCGAACTGGACTGCCGCCGCGAGGATGCCGACGCTGCCGTGCAGCTGCTGCGCAGCCTCGACCCGCGTCCCGGCTCGCGCTATGGCGAGCTGCCGCCCGGCACCTACGTCACCCCCGACTGCGTGATCTGGCGCCAGCAGGGCATGTGGCGTGTGGCGCTGTCCAGCGGCGCGATGCCGCGCATCGCGATCCAGCGCGGCTACGAGCAGATGATCCGGCACGCGCGCCCGGGCGACGCCGATTACCTGCGCGGGCGCCTGCAGGAGGCGCGGTGGCTGCTCAAGGGGCTGGAATCGCGCGCCGACACATTGTTGCGCGTCGTGCGCTGCCTGGTCCGCGAACAGGCCGCGTTCCTCGAATTCGGCGCGCAGGCCCTGCACCCGCTCACCCTGCGCCGCGTCGCCGAGGAACTCGGCATGCACGAATCCACCGTCTCGCGCGCGATCGCCCGCAAGTACGTGCGCACGCCGCGCGGCACGATCGCCCTGCGCGACTTCTTCGCGTCGGGGATCGAGACCGGCGACGGCGGCAGCGCGTCCAGCACCGCCATCCAGGACATGATCCGCAAGCTGGTCGCCGCGGAAGACCCGCGGAAGCCCTTGTCCGATGCGCGCCTTGCCGATACGTTGAAGGCGGAGGGCGTGCCGGTTGCACGGCGCACCGTCGCCAAGTACCGCGAAGCCCTGCAGATCCCCGCCTCGCACGAACGCGTGCGGATCGGCTGACGCAGCGGCATCGCCCCACCCGGGCCCGGCCCGGACCGCACCACGTCGAAGGAGGTCCAGATGCAGATCGAAACCCATGGCCAGCAGATCGAAGTGACGCCCGCCCTGCGCGAATACGTCGACAACCGCTTCTCACGCCTCGGACGACACTTCGACCACCCCTGCCAGGTCCGCGTCCAGCTGGGCCTGGACAAGCCAGACCACAAGGCCGAGGCCACGGTCGCGCTGTCCGGCAAGATCCTGCACGCGGACGCCTCCGCGCAGGACATGTACGCCGCGATCGACCTGCTCTCCGACAAGCTCGACCGCCTGCTGATGAAGCACAAGGAAAGGATGGTCGACCACCACCGCGGCGAAGGGCTGCCGCAGGACGCTGCGGGCTGAGCCCGCCGACCCGCTGCCACGCCACGGGATGAACGCCGCGCGCATCACCGCCGCCGAACTGTTCGCGCTGCAGCAGGACGCGCTCGGCCTGCGCTGGATCGCGGGCGAGCGCGAAGCCGGCCGGCGGGTGCTGGAGGCGGTGGAAACCGTCGCCCGCCGCCCCTCGCTGGCCGGCTACCTCAACATCATCTATCCGAACAAGGTGCAGATCCTCGGCAGCGAGGAACTCGCCTGGCTCGACGGGCTCGATGCCCGCCAGCGCTGGGAGACGATCCAGAAGATCATGGACTTCCGGCCGCTGGCGCTGGTGATCAGCAAGGACCAGGGCTGCCCGGAGGACCTGCGGATCGCCGCGGAGGAGAGCGATACCCCGCTGTGGAGTTCGCCGCGACGCGGCCATGAACTGCTCAACCACCTGCAGTACAAGCTCGCGCGCACGCTGGCACCGCGGATCACCCTGCACGGGGTATTCATGGAGATCTACTCGATGGGCGTGCTGGTCACCGGCGAGTCGGGCTCCGGCAAGAGCGAGCTGGCGCTGGAGCTGGTCACCCGCGGCCATCGGCTGGTCGCCGACGACGCCCCCGAGTTCACCCAGATCGCGCCGGACGTGCTCGACGGCACCTGCCCGGAATTGCTGCAGGACATGCTGGAGCTGCGCGGACTTGGCGTCCTCAACATCCGCGAAATGTTCGGCGACACCGCGGTCAAGCGGAACAAGTACCTGCGCCTGATCGTGCACCTCAGCAAGCCGTCGCTGGAGCCCAGCCCGACCGGGCTGGAGCGCCTCACCGGGGACATCGGCACCCGCCGCGTGCTCGACCTCGACGTGCCGATGATCACCCTCCCGGTGATGGCCGGCCGCAACCTCGCGGTGCTGACCGAGGCCGCCACCCGCATGCACATCCTGCGCAGCAAGGGCGTCGATCCCGCCGCCGCGTTCATGGCCCGGCACAGCCACTTCCTGGAGCGAGCGCAGTGAGCGCCGCGCCCGCACTGGTGATCGTCAGCGGCCTGTCGGGCTCCGGCAAGTCGGTGGCGCTGAAGACCTTCGAGGACCTCGGCTACTACTGCGTGGACAACCTGCCGGCGGAGCTGTTGCCGGAGTTCGTGCGGCGCCTGCTGGCCGGCGACAACCCACCGGATCGGATCGCCGTCGGTATCGACGCCCGCAGCCTGGGCGACCTCGCCGAGGTCCCCGACGTGCTGTCGCAGGTCGGTGCACAAGGCCTGGATCCGCGCCTGCTGTTCTTCGATACCCGGGACGAGGTGCTGTTGCGGCGCTACGCCGACACCCGCAGGCGGCATCCGCTGAGCCACCTCGGGCTGGTGCTGCCGGACGCGATTTCGCTGGAGCGCCAGGCACTGCGTCCGGTTCGGCAGATCGCCGATACCGTGCTCGACACCAGCGACCTCAACGTCCACCAGATGCGGCGCCGGGTGCTGACCGAGTTCGGGCTCTCGGGCGTGGGCCTGTCGCTGCTGTTCGAATCCTTCGCCTACAAGCGCGGCGTGCCGCCGGAAGCGGACTTCGTGTTCGACGCGCGGGTGCTGCCCAACCCGCACTGGGACGCGCGCCTGCGACCACTGTCGGGCCGCGATGCCGAGGTCCGCGACCACCTCGACGAGGATGCCGACGTCGTCGCCTACGTGGCGCAGGTCGAAGGCTTCCTCGACACCTGGCTGCCCAAGCTGCGTTCGGAAACGCGCAGCTACGCGACGGTGGCGTTCGGTTGCACGGGCGGACGCCACCGCTCGGTCTACCTCGCCGAGCGCTTCGCCCGCCACTTCCGCGAGGGCGGCTGGCCGGAAGTCGCCGTGCACCACCGCGAGCTCGATTGACGCGCTTCCGCAGCGTCATTGACGTCTGTTAAGTTGCCGGCATGGCCGTCGGCATCCTGCTCATCACCCACGAAGGCATCGGCAACGCGATGATCGCGGTGGCTACGCGGCTGCTGCGCAAGCTGCCGCTGGAAACTGCCGCGCTCGAGGTCCCATTCGATGGCGATGCGGAGAGCCTGCTGCCGCAGGCCAGCGCGGCGCTGCGCCGGGTCGATGGCGGGCATGGCGTGCTGGTGCTCACCGACCTGTACGGCGCCACCCCCAGCAACCTCGGGCAGCGCCTCGCGCGACTCGGTACGCCGGTGCGCCGGGTCTCCGCGCTGAGCCTGCCGATGCTGCTGCGGGTGATGAACTACGCCGACCTGCCGCTGGACGAACTGCCCGCGATCGCCGCCGCCGGCGCGCGCAACGGAGCGATCATCGATGAAGCCTGAAGCACGGGGGATGCCGTCGTGATCCGGCGCGACCTGACCATCGTCAACCGCCTCGGCCTGCATGCCCGCGCCACCGCCAAGCTGGTGCAGCTGCTGTCCACTTTCCGCTGCCAGGCCACGCTGGAAGCCCGCGGCCGCGAGGTCAATGCCAAGAGCATCATGGGGGTGATGCTGCTGGCGGCCGGGCCGGGCAGCACCGTGGTGCTGCGCGTCGACGGCGAGGATGCCGAAGCCGCCGCCGACGCCGCCGCCGCGCTGTTCGAACGCCGGTTCGACGAGGACGCCTGATGCGCAAGGTCCTGTCC
>JAFLEC010000224.1 GCA_017302095.1 Lysobacterales bacterium
CGGCCGGCCCGCGCCGCTGGCCGCGGCGCCGGATCCCGCGGCCGGCCCCGGCGACCGCGCGGTGCTGGCCGACGACTGAGCGTCAGCGCCAGAGGTTGAGGAAGCCGGTGATCAGCAGCGCGTTGGTGAAGTCGATGAAGAACGCGCCCACCAGCGGGGCCACCAGGAAGGCGCGCGGCGCCGCGCCGTAGCGCTCGACCAGCGCGCGCATCACCGCCATCGCGTTCGCGGTGGTGCCCATCATGAAGCCGTAGAACCCGCCCGACATCACCGCCGCGTCGTAGTCGCGGCCCATGACGCGCAGCACCATCAGGCAGAACGCCGCGACCAGCGCCGCCTGCAGGCCGAGGTTGACCACCAGCGGCAGCGCCAGGCCGGCCAGTTCCCACAGCTTGAGGTTCATCAGCGCCACCGCGAGGAACAGCGAGAGGCTGACGTTGCCGACCAGGTCGGTGGTCGGCACCGACAGCCCGAACCAGCCGAAGCGGTCGTCGAGGTTGCGCGCCACCGCACCGACCAGCATCGCGCCCACATAGGCGGGCAGGGTCAGCCCGGCGCCTTCGAGCAGGCCGCTGACCCAGCCGCCCAGCCACATCGCCAGCAGGATCATCACCAGGCTCTTGAGCGCGCGGTATTCGCGCTGGGCCTCGGTGCCGGCTTCGACCGGGCCGTCGTCGGCGGGCGCGACGCGCGCCCCGGGCTGCATCGAGACCAGCCGGTGGCGCTGGATCAGCAGGGTCGCCAGCGGCGCGCCGATGAGCCCGCCCAGCAGGATGCCCGACATCGCGGTGGCGACCGCGATCGTCGCCGCGCCCTGCACCCCGGCGGCTTCGAACAGCGGGGCGAAGGCCAGCCCGGTCGCCGGGCCGCCGGTCAGGGTGGTGGAACCGGCCAGCACGCCGAACAGCGGCGGCAGCCCGAAGGCGGTGGCGACCGCCGCGCCGAGCAGGTTCTGCAGTACCGCCAGCACCGTGGCCAGCAGCAGGAACAACGCGACCTGGCGGCCGCTGACGCGCAACAGGCGCAGGCTGGCGTTGAAGCCCAGGGTGGTGAAGAACGCCACCATCAGCGGCGTCTGCAGGCCGGTGTCGAGGGTGTAGAGGGTGGCGCCGCGCGCATGCGCCAGCGTGGCCAGCAGCGCGAACACCAACCCGCCGACCACCGGCGGCGGCAGGTTGTAGCGCCCCAGCACCGGGATCGCGCGGCACAGGCCGTAGCCCAGGAACAGCGCCAGCCCGCCGAGGGCGAGGGTCTGCACGGCATCCAGTTGCAGCATCGGGGACTCCTCGCGCGGGCGGCGGGACAGGGCGAGCCGGTATCATCCCCGATCCAGCCCACCGGGTTTGCTTCCGATGTCCGACACGCCCAGCAACGACGACCTCAAGCAGGCCGCGCTCGATTACCACCGCCTCGCCCCGAAGGGGAAGATCCGGGTCACCGCGACCAAGCCGATGGTCACCCAGCGCGACCTCGCCCTGGCCTACTCGCCGGGCGTCGCCTACGCCTGCGAGGAGATCGCCGCGGACCCGCGCCAGGCCAGCGAGTACACCGCGCGCGGCAACCTGGTCGCGGTGGTTACCAACGGCACCGCGGTGCTCGGGCTGGGCGACATCGGCCCGCTCGCCGGCAAGCCGGTGATGGAAGGCAAGGGCGTGCTGTTCCAGAAGTTCGCCGGCATCGACGTGTTCGACATCGAGATCGACGAGCGCGACCCCGACAAGCTGGTCGACATCATCGCCAGCCTGGAGCCGACCTTCGGCGGCATCAACCTCGAGGACATCAAGGCGCCGGAGTGCTTCATCGTCGAGCGCAAGCTGCGCGAGCGGATGAAGATCCCGGTGTTCCACGACGACCAGCACGGCACCGCGATCATCGTCGGCGCCGCCGTGCTCAACGCGTTGGAAGTGGCGGGCAAGCGCATCGAGGACGTGAAGCTGGCGACCGCCGGCGCCGGCGCGGCCGGCATCGCCTGTCTCGACATGCTGGTCGCGCTGGGCCTGAAGCCGGAACACATCCTGGCCTTCGACCGCGAGGGCGTGATCTACAGCGGCCGCGGGCAGCTCGACCCGGACAAGGCGCGCTACGCGCGCGACACCGACAAGCGCACGCTGGCCGAGATCGTGGACGGCGCCGACATCTTCCTCGGGCTGTCCGCCGGCGGCGTGCTGAAGCCGGAGATGGTCGCGACGATGGCGCCGAACCCGATCATCCTGGCGCTGGCCAACCCGTACCCGGAGATCCTGCCGGAAGACGCGAAGGCGGTGCGCCCGGACTGCATCATCGCCACCGGCCGCAGCGACTACCCGAACCAGGTCAACAACGCCCTGTGCTTCCCGTACATCTTCCGCGGCGCGCTGGACGTGGGCGCGACCGGGATCAACGAGGCGATGAAGCTGGCCTGCGTGCGCGCGATCGCCGGGCTGGCGCGGATGGAGGCGTCCGACCTCGGCACCGCCTACGGCGGCGAGGTGCCGACCTTCGGCCGCGAGTACCTGATCCCGCGCCCATTCGACCCGCGCCTGCTGACCATGCTGGCGCCGGCGGTGGCGCAGGCGGCGATGGCGTCCGGGATCGCCGAGCGCCCGATCGCGGACCTCGCGGGTTACCGCGACCACCTCAGCCAGTTCATCCACCGCACCAGCCTGATGATGAAGCCGGTGTACGAGCGCGCGCGCGCCGACCGCAAGCGCGTGGTGTACGCCGAGGGCGAGGAGTTCGTGGTGCTGCAGGCGGTGCAGACGGTGATCGACGAGGGCCTGGCCAAGCCGATCCTGATCGGCCGCCCGGAGGTGATCGAGAACCGCATCGCCAAGCTCGGCCTGCGCATGCGCGCGGGCACCGACTTCGAGCTCACCAACGTCAACGACGACCCGCGCTTCGACGACTACTGGCGCCAGTACCACGCGCTGACCGAGCGCCGCGGCGTCACCCCCGACGCCGCCAAGAACCTGCTGCGCTCGCGGCCGACCCTGATCGCCGCGCTGATGGTCGAACGCGGCGAGGCCGACGGCCTGATCACCGGCATCGTCGGCCGCTACCACAAGAAGCTGGGCTACCTGCGCAGCGTGTTCGACTTCGAGCCGGGCGTGCAGGGCACCGCGGCGATGACCGGGGTGATCAACGACAAGGGCGCGTGGTTCTTCGTCGACACCCACGTCCAGCTGGATCCGTCGGCCGAGCAGATCGCCGAGGCGACCCTGCAGGCCAGCTACCGGCTGCGCCTGTTCGGCATCGAGCCGAAGGTGGCGCTGCTGTCGCATTCCAACTTCGGCAGCCACCAGGACGCCAGCGCGATGAAGATGCGCCGCGCCTACGAGATCATCCGCCAGCGCGTGCCGAAGCTCGAGGTCGACGGCGAGATGATGGCCGACACCGCGTGGGACGAACTGCTGCGCCAGCGGATCATGCCCAACACCACGCTCAAGGGCCGCGCCAACCTGCTGGTGATGCCGAACCTCGACGCCGCCAACATCGGCTACAACCTGATCCGGGTCGCCACCGGCGGCGTCGCGATCGGGCCGATCCTGATGGGCCTGGACCAGCCGGCGCACATCCTGACCCCGGCCGCGACCTCGCGGCGGATCGTCAACATGACCGCGATCGTCGCGGTGGAGGCGCAGATCCGCGCCGCCCGCCGCGACGGCTGAGCCTCAGGCGGGCAGCATCCCGCGCAGCAGCGCGGGCAGGCC
>JAFLEC010000225.1 GCA_017302095.1 Lysobacterales bacterium
CACGGCGGCTACGTGATGAACGCCGCCATCGACAAGTACGCGCATGCGACGATCGAAGCCGGCGACGCGCTGGTCGAACTGCATGCACTCGATGGCGGGATGCAAGCCAGTTGCGCGCCCGCGGCCCTCGATGCCACGCCCGGACCGTTGCAGCTGCTGGCGGGGGTGTACCTGCGCATCAGCCGCGACTTCCTCGGTGGCGAACGCCCGCCGCTGCGGATCCGCACCTGGTCGGATGCGCCGCCGGGTTCCGGCCTGGGCTCGTCCTCGACCCTGGTGGTCGCGCTGGTCGCGGCATTCGCGGAGTATTTCGCGCTGGGCCTCGGCGAATACGAGGTCGCCCACCTGGCCTACGAGATCGAGCGCCAGGATCTGGCCCTGGCCGGGGGCAAGCAGGACCAGTACGCGGCGGCCTTCGGCGGGTTCAATTTCATGGAGTTCCATGCGGGCGACCGCGTGATCGTGAATCCGCTGCGGATCAAGGACTGGGTGCTCGCCGAACTCGAGGCGTCGCTGCTGCTGTACTTCACCGGGGTCTCGCGCGAGTCGGCGCGGATCATCGACGAGCAGTCGCGCAACGCCGAGCGCGGCGCCGCCGCTGCGCTCGAGGCCATGCATGCGCTCAAGCGCGAGGCGGTGCAGATGAAGGAGGCGCTGCTGCGCGGCGACCTGCGCGCCTTCGCCGCCACCCTGCAGCAGGGTTGGGAGGCGAAGAAGCGCATGGCCACCAGCATCAGCAATCCGATGATCGACGCGCTGGAAGCGACGGCGCGCGCGCATGGCGCCACCGCGACCAAGGTGTCGGGCGCCGGCGGCGGCGGCTTCATGATGTTCGCCTGCGACCCGGTCGATCGCATCCGCCTGGCGCGCGCGCTGCAGGGCGAGGGCGGCCGCTTGCTGGATTTCCATTTCAACCCGGCCGGAGCAGTGGCCTGGAGGGTGCCGTGAAGGACTACATCGACGCCGAGTTCGGCAAGGCGTTGGCCAACATGCAGGCGTTGGCGGCGGATGCGCCGCTGCACGCCGACCTGCAGCGCGCGGTGGACGCCTGCGTCGACGCATTGCGCGGCGGCGGCAAGCTGCTGTTCTGCGGGAACGGCGGCAGCGCCGCGGATGCGCAACACTGGGCGGGCGAACTGGTCAGCCGTTTCTACTACGACCGCCCCGGCCTGGCCGCGATCGCGTTGACCACCGACACCAGCATCCTCACCGCGGTCGGCAACGACTACGGCTACGACTACACCTTCGCCCGCCAGGTCGAGGCGCTCGGTCGCGCGGGCGACGTGCTGGTCGCGATCTCCACGTCGGGCAACTCGCCCAACGTCCTGCGCGCCGCCGAGGCCGCGCGCGCGCGCGGCATGCGCATCCTCGCCTTCACCGGCCGCCATGGCGGCACGCTGGCGCCGCTGGCCGACATCGCCTTCCGCATGCCTTCGGACGAGACGCCGCGGATCCAGGAAGGCCACGAGTTCGTCGGCCACCTCCTGTGCGCGCTGGTCGAGGCGCGCATGCATCCGCGCGATGCCGGCTGACGAGGCCATCGTCCTCGCCGGCGGCTTCGGCACGCGCCTGCGCGGTGTCGTCGACGACCTGCCCAAGCCGCTCGCGCCGGTGGCCGGCCGCCCGTTCCTGGCGCGCCTGCTGGATCGGCTGGCAGGCGACGGCATCCGTCGCTGCATCCTCGCCACCGGCTACCTCGCCGAGCGCATCGAGGCCGCGATCGGCCCGCGCTGGCAGGGCATGGAGATCGCGTATTCGGTGGAACCCGCGCCGCTGGGCACCGGTGGCGCCATCCGGCTGGCGGCCCGGAGCTTGCGGGGAAGCGGTGCCCACGTCCTCAACGGCGACACCTGGCTCGCCTACTCGCCGGCTGCGCTGGAGGCGGCGGCGCGCGCGCTCGACGCTCCGCTTGCGATGGCATTGGCGCACGTCGAGGACGTCGCCCGCTATGGCGCGGTGGAGATCGCCGCTGGACGTGCCATCGCCTTCCGCGAGAAGGGCGAACGTGGCCCCGGTTGGATCAACGCCGGCTGCTATTTCCTCGATGCGCGTGCGCTGGACGCACTCCCCGCGGCGCAGGCGTTCTCCTTCGAGCATGCGGTGTTGCAACCAGGCGCCGCCCGTGGCGAGGTGGCCGCAATGACCGACACCGCGGGCTTCATCGACATCGGCGTGCCGGAGGACTACGCGCGCGCCCAAGGCCTGTTCGCGGACGCGCCGTGACCGCGCCGGCGATCCGTCTGCCTTATCTCGATCCGGCCGCCGATGCGCTGCTGGCGGCCGCACCCGCGCCGCGGCGCGCGCTGTTCCTCGATCGCGACGGGGTGGTCAACGTCAACCACGGCTACGTGCATGCGCCGGCACGGACCGAGTGGGTGCCGGGCATCTTCGACCTGGTCGCCGAGGCCGCCGCACGCGGCTACCTCGTGATCGTGGCGACCAACCAGGCCGGCATCGCGCGCGGGCTGTACGACGAGGCCACGTTCCTCGACTACACCGCATGGATGCATCGCGAGTTCTCCCGGCGTGGCACGCCGCTGCTGGCGACGTACTGGTGCCCGCACCATCCCGAGGCCGGGCAGGGTGCCTACAAGGTCGCGTGCGCATGCCGGAAACCCGCGCCTGGCATGCTGCAGGCGGCCCTCGCCAGGTTCTCGTTGGTGCCCGAGGCCTCGTTCCTGGTCGGCGACCACGATAGCGACGTACTCGCAGCGGCGCGCGCGGGTGTCGCCGGCAAGCGCCTGGATCGCGAGGGCTGGGGCGATGCGATGACCGGGTTGTTGGCGTTCGCGCCATGAACCCATCCTCCGTCCGCAACAGCGCCGCCGGATGGCTGTTCGTGCTGCCGGTCGGCGTACTGCTGCTGGCTTGCGCGGCGTACCAGCTGGGCGAACAGGTCGCGCGCGACTACCGGCTGTTGCTCGCGGTGCTGGCGGGTTGGATCGCCATCCTCGCCGGCCTGGCACGAGCCACCGCGCACCAGCCTGTTGCAAGCGGCGCGGGGTGGGTGGCGCTCTCGGCGCTGCCGGCGGTTGCCGGGGTGGTGGCGTTCGCGGGACCGGCGACCGTGTTCGCCGGCCTCTTGCTCGCGCTGGTGGCGATCGGCATCGGCAGCTGCATCGCGCCGCGATCCGGTGGCCCCTCGATTGCATTGCTCGTGGGCCTTGCGGGACTGGCGGCGATCGTCGGCTGGACCCTGCCGCTGCCGATCCACCATCGCGGTGTTTACCTGCTGGGGGCGGCCGTGGTGCTGGCCTGGCGACGGCGGGCCTTGCTGGCCATGTCGCACGACGCGATCGCATCCGCTCGCGCGATCGCCGCAGCGCATCCGGGCTGGTCGTTGCTGCTGGTGGCTGCCGCCAGCGTCGCCAGCCTGGGACTGTGGCTGCCCAGCCTGAATTACGACGACAACGCGGTGCACCTGGTCATGCAGGCGCAACTGCTGGCGGATGCGCGATACCACTTCGACGTGCAGCGCCAGGCCTGGGCGGTGGCGCCTTGGGCCAACAACGTGCTGCACGCAGTCGCCGCGATGTTGGCCGGGCACGAGGCGCGCGCGGCCATGGGCGCGATCTGGCTGCTGCTCGGGATCGACGGTGCGCGCCGGCTGGCATTGGCGCTGGGCGCGCCGGGCCCGGTGGCGCTGGCCGCCGCTGCGGTGTTC
>JAFLEC010000226.1 GCA_017302095.1 Lysobacterales bacterium
GCCGGCGTCGGCCTCGCGCGAGCCCGCCCTGCGCGTGCCGTGGGGTGAACGCCTCCGGCGGATCGCCGCAGCCGGCCAGGTCGGCGCCGTCGCCCGCGGTTTCCCGTGGCTCGCCTATGTTGCCTGGTGCCTGTTGTGCGTCGCCGCGGCGCGACCGCAGCAACTCGGCGCGCCGATCGCGCCGCCGCAGGTGGGCCGCGACCTGATGCTGGCGGTCGACCTCTCGGCCAGCATGGGCGAAGAGGACATGGAACTCGGCGGCCGCATCGTCGACCGCCTCACCGCGGCGAAGGCAGTGCTGGCGGATTTCCTCGACCGCCGCGTGGGCGACCGCGTCGGCCTGATCGTGTTCGGCGACCGCGCGTACGCGCTGACCCCGCTGACCCTGGACCGCGACAGCGTGCGCGAGCAGCTCGCTGGCAGCGTGGTCGCGTTGGCCGGGCGCGCGACCGCGATCGGCGACGCCATCGCGTTGGCGACCAAGCGCCTGCAGAAGCAACCGCAAGGCGAGCGCGTGCTGATCCTGCTCACCGATGGCGTGAATACCGCGGGCATCCTGGAGCCGCAGAAGGCCGCCGCGATCGCGCGCGACAACGGCATCCGCATCCACGCGATCGCATTCGGCGGTGCCGGCGGCGCGCTGTCCGTGCTTGGCTTCCAGCTGCCGATGGGCGGCGACGAGGTGGACGAAGCCGGCCTTCGCGAGATCGCAGCGACCACCGGCGGCAGGTTCTTCCGCGCGCGCGACACCGACGCCCTGGCCGGCATCTATGCCGAGATCGACCGCCTGGAGCCGATCGCACGGCAGGGCGCGGCGGTGCGCCCGCGCATCGAACGCTATCCGTGGCCGCTGGGTGCCGCATTGCTGCTCGGCGTGCTGGCGCTCGCACTGGGGCGTCGACGGTGAATGCCGTGCTGGACGCCTTGTCGCAGCTGCATTTCCTGCGCCCGTGGTGGTTGCTGGGCCTGCTCGCGTTGCCGGCGTTGGCGTGGGGCCTGCAGCGCACGGCGCGCCAGCGACAGGCATGGCGCCAGGCGGTGGATCCGCATCTGTTGCCGCACTTGCTGGATGCCGGGGACGTGCGCCGGTCGGTGCGGCCCTGGGGACACTGGTCGGCGCTGCTGGCGTTGGCGCTCGCGCTGGTTGCGATGGCCGGTCCGAGCCTGCGCCAGGAAGCGGTGCCGTTGTGGCAGGCGCGGCAACCGCTGGTGGTGGCGATGGACCTGTCGGGCGCCATGCTGGCCCGCGACTTGCCGCCCTCGCGGCTGGCGCAGGCACGCGCCAAGCTTGCGACCCTGCTCCGGGAGCGCAGCGGTGGGCAGGTCGCGCTGGTCGTGTTCGCGGAGGATGCCTATACCGTGGCGCCACTGACCGACGATGCCGGCAACGTGGCGCTGTTCCTGGATGCGCTGGCGCCCGACGTGATGCCGGCGGATGGCCATCGCGCCGATCGTGCGATCGCCTGGTCCGCACGCCTGCTTGGGCAGGGCGGCTTCCAGCGCGGGCGGATCCTGGTCATGACCGACCGTGCGGATGCCGATGCCTTCGCCGAGGCCACGCGTGCGCGTGCCAGCGGCTATGAGGTGTCGGTGCTCGGCATCGGCAGCGTCCGTGGCGGCGTCTTCGACGCGCCGGACGGGTTGGATGCGGCGCGCCTCGACGAAGGGGCGTTGCAGCAGTTGGCCGTCGCCGGCGGTGGGCGTTACGCGGCATTGACGCCGACCGATGCCGACCTGCGCGCGCTGGGCGTGCTGGTGCCGGCCGCGGGCGGTGCCGAGGCGGCGCAGGGCGAGCAACGCCGCACCTGGCGCGACGATGGATATTGGCTGCTGCCGCTGGTCATGGTGCTCGCGTTGCCGCTGTTCCGCCGTGGTATTGGCCTCGCGTTGTGCCTGCTGCTGGCGTTCGGCGTGCCGATGCCGCCTGCACGGGCGCAGGCGCAGCCGGCGTCGCAATCCGCGGCCGATGGCGGCTGGTGGCGGCGTGCCGACCAGCAGGCCTACGCGCGGATGCAGTCGGGCATCGCGGATTACCGCAAGGGCGACTACGCGGCGGCGATCGACAAGTTCGCCGGCAATCCGAGCGCCGACGGCCAGTACAACCTCGGCAATGCCCTGGCCAAGGCGGGGCGTTATGACGATGCGATCGCCGCCTACGATCGTGCGCTGAAGGCACGTCCCGGCATGGCCGACGCGAAGACCAACCGGGCGATCGTCGATGCCGCCCGCAAGCGCAAGCCGCCGCCGGGGGGGCAGTCGCCGAAGCAATCCGACTCAGGTAAGCCGCAGGGCCAACCGCCCTCGCAGGACACGCCGCAGGGCGCCAAGGATCGGCAGAACCCCTCGCCGCAGCCGCAGCAACCGGGCGAACAGGGACGCGAGCGTTCGCAGTCCGCGCCGGAACCGCCGCGCGATGCACAGCAACAAGCGCAGGCGGATGCCGCGCAGCGCCGCCGGATGGACGCGGCCTTGCGCCAACAGCAGGGCCAGCGCAAGGCGCAGGCGGCAGGCAAGCCGCAGCCCGCGCCGGACACCGCGGAACAGCGCGAACGCCGACTGGCCAACCAGGCGCAGTTGCAGCGCGTCCCCGACGATCCCGGCGGCCTGCTGCGCGCGCGCTTCCGGCTGGAGGACGCGCGCCGGCGCGGGCAATTGCAATGAGTCGGCACCCGGCGCGTTGGTTCGTCCTGCTGCTGTGGCTGTGCGCGCTGCCGGTGTTCGCGCAGACGCGGGCATGGCTGGACCGCGATCGCATCACCTACGGCGAGACGGTCACCCTCAACATCCAGACCGGCTTGGACGTACGCCAAGTCGACTACCGCCCGTTGGCGGCCCAGTTCGAGATCGCCGGGCAGACCGTCCGCCGCAGCTACGACTTGGTCGGTGGACGCGCGACCACGCGCTCGCTGTTCGCGGTTGGCCTGCGTCCGCGCGGTCCCGGCGTGTTGCAGGTCCCCGCGCTGCGGGTCGGCAACGCGAGCACCGCACCGCTGCGGCTGGTGGTGATGCCGCCGACCGTGCAGCCGGCCAACGGCGATGCGGATGCCTTCGTCGAGACCAGCATCGACGCCACCCAACCCTACGTGCAGCAGGCGGTCGGCGTCGTGGTGCGGCTGCATTACGCTGTGCCATTGCTGTCCGGGCAACTCGATCAGGATCCGCCGGCGCACGCCAGCCTGCAGCGGGTGGGCGAAGACGTGACCTACCAGCGCGAGATCGGTGGACGGCGCTACAACGTCGTCGAACGCCGCTTCCTGCTGGTGCCGGAACGCAGCGGGCCATTGGTCCTGCCGGGCGCGCGCTTCAACGGACAGGCGGCGGGCGGCTTCTTCGACCAGGTGTTCGACGATGGCCGCAAGCCGCTGTCGGCCGCCGCGCCGAACACCCGGCTGCAGGTGCAGGCGATCCCGGCGGATGCGCCGCAACCGTGGCTGCCGCTGCACGACCTGCGGCTGCGCTACCTGCAGGCGCCAACCCGCGGCCGCGTCGGCGAGGCGGTCACGGTCGAGATCGAGGCACAGGCCGACGGTGCCAGCGCGGCGCAGTTGCCGGCGCTCGAGCTGCCGGCCTCGTCGTCGGTGCAGGTGTTCGCCGACCCGCCGCAAGCGGACGAACGCATGGGCGATGGCCGCCCGCGCACGACCCTGCGCCGG
>JAFLEC010000227.1 GCA_017302095.1 Lysobacterales bacterium
GCCGGTGTCGAAGCCGCGCGCGGCGCCCGTGCGCGGCAACAGGGTGAGGTTGGCGATGCCGCCCAGGTTGAGCACCGCGCGGTCCTCGCCGGGGTCGTGCAGCAGGGCCTGGTGCAGCGCCGGCAGCAGCGGCGCGCCGTGACCGCCGGCGGCGACGTCGCGACGGCGGAAGTCGGCGACGGTGGTGATCCCGGTGCGTTCGGCGATGCGGTTGGCATCGCCGATCTGCATCGTGAACGGCGGCGTGGCGTCGGGTCGGTGGCGGACGGTTTGCCCGTGCGAGCCGATCGCCGCGACCTCGGCCGCAGGCACGCCGGCGGCGTCGAGCAAGGCCAGCGCGGCTTCGGCGAAGGCCTCGCCAACGCGCGCGTCGAGTTCGCCCAACTCGTCCAGCGACTCCAGCGCGCCACCCTGGCCGAGCCACACCAGCCGTGCGCGGACCTCGGGATCCCAGGGCAGGGTATGAGCTGCGCGCAGTTCGGCCTGGAGCGGTCCGTCGCCGTCCGCGAAGTGGACCAGGGCGGCATCGATGCCGTCCGCGCTGGTGCCGGACATCAAGCCGATGTACAGCCCGCCAGTCATGCTGGGACGCGCACTGCGGAGGCGAGACGGCGCGGCGTCAGCCGCGCTTGCCGGCCGGGCGGGTGGCGGGCTCGGCGCTGGCGACGTGGGTGTCGTCCAGCTGGAACACCACGTCCTCGACCTCGCGGATCTTGTCGAGCGCGCGCCGGGTCTCGTGCTTGAACGCCACCAGGGCATTGCCCTGCAGCGGCGCCGGCGGCGGCAGGGTCATCTTCAGCGGGTTCATGTGGACGCCGTTGACCCGGAATTCGTAATGCAGGTGCGGGCCGGTGGACATGCCGGTGCTGCCGACGTAGCCGATCACCGTGCCCTGCGCGATGCGCTGGCCGGGACGGATCTTGGCGAAGCGCGACATGTGCCCGTACAGGGTGGTCTTGCCGCCGCCATGGTTGAGGATCACCGCATTGCCGTAGCCGCCCTTGCGGCCGACGAACTCGACGCGCGCGTCGCCCGCGGCCTGGATCGGGGTGCCGGTGCCGGCCGCGTAATCCACGCCCTTGTGCATGCGCATGCGGCCCAGCACCGGGTGGCGACGGCCACCGAAGCCGGAGCTCAGCCGGGCGTACGGGATCGGCATGCGGATGAAGGGGCGCTTGAGCGAGCGTCCGTCGGCCGTGAAGTACTCCGGCTTGCCGTCGCGGAGGTGGCGGAAGGCGCTCTTGAGCTTGCCGTCGACGGTGAAGGTCGCGGCGAGGACCGGGCCGGTGCTCGCCAGTTGCCCGTTCTTCCAGGTCTGGTCGACGACCACGCTGAAGCGGTCGTTCTCGTCCAGGTCGGAATCGAAGTCGATGTCGTACTTGAACATGTCGTCGGTGAGCTGGCGCAGTTGCGCGCTCCCCAACCCCTGCTTGCGCGCGGAGGCGAACAGCGACTTGCCCACGGTGCCGGTCAGCACGACCGTCCGCGTGGTGACTTCCATCGGCACGGCGCGTTCGCGCAGGGCGTCGCCGTTGAATTCCAGCTCCACCGGTTCGTCGCCGATCCCCGGCGCGGCCTCGATGCGCATGGCCCGCACCGAACCGTCGGCGGGCAGGTTGAAACTCAGCGCGGTGCCGGGGCGCAGCCTGCGCAGGGCCGGCTTGATCTTCGGATGCTGCATCACCGTCTGCAGCTGGCTGTAGGGAATCCCCAGCTCGCTGAAGACGCTGCTCAGGGTCTGGCCCGAGCGCAGGGTGACCGATTGCCAGCGGTCGACGTTGTCGCCGCGCAGATGCAGGCGCGGCAACGGCAGCGACAGCACCGTGCGCTGCACGCCGGTGGCGGGTTCCAGTACCGTCGAGAAACCGGGAACGATCGCCGCGACCAGCATGCCGATGGTCGCGAACAGGCTGGCATGCGCCCAGTGGCGGCGGGTCCAGCGACCGTTGAAGGCGGCGGGGAGGCGGATCGTGGCGGCATCGCGGGCGGCGTCGGCCCGGGCCTGCTCGAGGTTGCCGCGGAGAACCTCCGCGTGGGTCGCAACCCGCGTCGAATCCGCCATGTGCCCGTCCCCTCGCGTGACGAATGCGTCAACGCGCTACCATAGTCAGGCGAAAAACATGCGTCAACTCATTGAATACAAAACGCTTTTTCAGCGCATTCATTTAACGTTACCTTAACTCCATTCGACAAACCCGGTCACGTTTCCGTGGCCAAGCGCGAGAAACCCGTGTCAGACCCCCAGCACGCCATCGACCTCATCGCCCGCGGCGCGGACGAGATCCTCAAGCGCGAGGACCTCGAAGCCCGCCTCGCTTCCGGCCGTCCGTTGCGCATCAAGGCCGGGTTCGACCCGACCGCGCCCGACCTGCACCTCGGCCATACCGTGCTGCTCAACAAGATGCGGCAGTTCCAGGACCTCGGGCACCAGGTGATCTTCCTGATCGGCGACTTCACCGGGATGATCGGCGACCCGACCGGCAAGAACGCCACCCGCAAGCCGCTCACCCGCGAGGACGTGCTGGCCAACGCCGAGACCTACGCCGAGCAGGTGTTCAAGGTGCTGGACAAGACGCGGACCGAGGTGCGCTTCAACAGCGAGTGGTTCGGGAAGATGACCGCCGCCGACATGATCCGGCTCGCCGCGCAGCACACCGTCGCGCGGATGCTGGAGCGCGACGATTTCGCCAAGCGCTACGCAGCGCAGCAGTCGATCGCCATCCATGAATTCCTCTACCCGCTGGTGCAGGGCTACGACTCGGTGGCGCTGCAGGCCGACGTCGAACTCGGCGGCACCGACCAGAAGTTCAACCTGCTGATGGGTCGCGGCCTGCAGGAGGCGCACGGCCAGAAGCCGCAGGTGGTGCTGACCATGCCGCTGCTGGAAGGGCTGGACGGCGTCAACAAGATGAGCAAGTCGCTCGGCAATTACATTGGCATCGCCGAGCCGGCCATCGACATCGTCAACAAGACGATGAAGATCGGCGACGAGCTCATGTGGCGCTGGATCGACCTGCTGAGCTTCGAGATCGGCATCGACGAGGCTGCGCGCCTGCGTTCCGACATCGCGGCCGGCGCGTTGAACCCGCGCGACGTCAAGTTGCGCCTGGCGCGCGAGCTCGCAACGCGCTTCCACGATGCCGTGGCGGCCGACACCGCGATCGCCGGCTGGCATGCGGCGGTCACCGGCCAGGGCGACACCTCGCTGCTGCCATTGCAGGACATCCGGGTGCCCGGCGAGGGCATCCGCATCGGCGCCCTGCTCACTGCGGCCGGCATCACTGCGAGCAATTCGGAGGCCGGGCGCAAGCTCAAGGAGCGCGCGGTGAAGGTGGCAGGCGAGGTGGTCGAGGATCCGGCGACCACGTTGCCAGCCGGTTTTGAGGGCGTGGTGCAGGTCGGCAAGCGTAATTTCGCGCGGGTGCGCCTGATCGTCGGTTGACCCCCTTGCTGCGTCGCAGCAGTCGCTGCTAGAATGATCGACCCGCACGGCCGGTGGCTGTGGCGGATGCAACAAATCCTCATCACAGGGTGTTGACGTTCTTCAAAACCCTTGTATGATGTGCGGCTCCCTCGGGCTGAAGTGATTCGGCGGAGGGGACGGGAAAGGCGCTGAGGCCGGCCCCGGTGATCTTTGACAGT
>JAFLEC010000228.1 GCA_017302095.1 Lysobacterales bacterium
CCAGGCCGCCCCCGGCGGGTCGTTGCGGGTGGACGCGCCCGCACCCGGCACGATCACGTTCGCGGGCTTCGGGCCCGCGGCCTTCGGCGCCGATGCCGAACAGGTGCGGATCGCGTGGGGCGGCGACCTCGGCGATGCCCGGCCGGATGAGCCCGGCGGCTGCTACTACCTGATCCCGCAGCCGGTGGGGCCCGATGGCTATCGCACCGCCTTCATGGTCGAAGGCGATGCATTCGTCCGCATCGACGTGCGGCGCGACGACGTGGCGGCGCCGGGCGGCGGCAAGGTCGGCATGACCCGCGCGCAGCTGGCGGCGCTGTATCCGGGCTTCGAGGCCGAACCGCACAAGTACACCGATGGCGAATACCTGCGGATCGCGGATCCGGCCGGCAGCCCGGGCGTGCTGGTGTTCGAGGTTGACGGCACCGGCGACGGCGCGAAGGCGACGACATGGCGGATCGGCCTTGCGCCGCAGGTGGATTACGTCGAGGGCTGTTCCTGACGCGCCAACGTGCCGGCCTATACTGGCCCGATGGACACGCACGCACCGCTCCCGCAACGCGCGCTTCGCGCGCTCCAGCATTTCCTGCAGTGGGAATCCTCCGGCGGCATCCTGCTGATCGGCGCGGCGCTGGTGGCGTTGCTGTTCGCCAACTCGCCGCTGGAGGAGGTTTACGAGGGCTTCCGCGAACTGCCGGTGGCGGTGCAGGTGGGCGGGCTGAAGATCGCCAAGCCCTTGCTGCTGTGGATCAACGACGGACTGATGGCGATCTTCTTCCTGCTGGTCGCCCTGGAACTCAAGCGCGAGGCCCTGTCCGGCCAGCTGTCGTCGATGTCGCAGGTCGCGTTGCCGGTGGTCTGCGCGCTGGCAGGGGTGGCGGTGCCGGCGGCGATCTTCGCGTGGATCAACCGCGGCGATGCGGCCGCCATGCAGGGCTGGGCGATCCCGGCCGCGACCGACATCGCGTTCGCGCTCGGCATCCTCTCGCTGCTGGGCTCGCGGGTGCCGGTGGCGATGAAGCTGTTGCTGTCGACGATCGCGGTGATCGACGACCTCGCCGCGATCATCATCATCGCGCTGTTCTACACCAGCGACCTGTCGATGGTTGCGCTGGCCTGGGCCGGTGCCGCGATCGCGATCATGGTGGTGCTCAACCGGCGCGGGGTGCAGGCGCTGACGCCCTACCTGCTGCTCGGTACCGTGGTCTGGGTGGCGGTGCTGAAGTCGGGGGTGCATGCCACGCTCGCCGGCGTGGTCACCGGCCTGCTGATCCCGCACGTGGACCGCAAGGACGGCATCGACGACGAAACCCAGCATTCGCCGCTCGAACACCTCGAGCACGCGCTGCACCCGTGGGTCGCATACCTGATCCTGCCGGTGTTCGCCTTCGCCAACGCGGGCCTCGCGCTCGGCGATTTCGCGCTGGGCGACATTCTTTCTCCGATCCCGCTCGGGGTGGCGCTGGGCCTGGCCTTGGGCAAGCCGGTCGGGGTGGTCACGGCCGCGTTCCTGGCCCGCGCGACCGGCATCGCGAAGTTTCCCGACGGCATGGACGGCAAGGCGATGGTCGGCCTCGGCCTGCTGTGCGGGATCGGCTTCACCATGAGCCTGTTCATCGCCTCGCTGGCCTATGCCGACGATGGCGGCATGTTCCCCAGCGCGGTGCTCGGCGTGCTGTGCGCCTCGCTGGCGGCGGCGGTCGCCGGTTATGCCTGGCTCCGGGTGGTGCTGCCGCCGGCCGCGGACGAGCCGCGCGGGTAAACTCCGGCGGTCGCCTTCGCCGGAGTCCGCATGCGCCACGCCCTCGCGCCCGCCATTAGGCTGGCCGCCTGCCTCGCCCTGTGCGCCGCCGCACCCGCGGTGCAGGCGGCCGCGCCGGTGCAGGACGCTTTGGCGACGCACTGGGCCGGCTACGTCGCCATCCTGTGGTTCGCGATCGCCTACCTGTTCGTGGTCGCCGAGGAGTTCACCGGCTTGCGCAAGTCGCAGCCGGTGATGCTGGCGGCCGGTGCGATCTGGGCGGTGCTGGCGTTCGCGTCCAGCCGGCTGGGCGCGCCCGAGGCCGCGCACGAGGCGGTGCGCGACTACCTGCTGGAGTACGGCGAGTTGCTGCTGTTCCTGCTGGCGGCGATGACCTACGTCAACGCGATGAGCGAGCGCGGCCTGTTCGAAGCCCTGCGCGCGTGGCTGCTGCGGCGCGGGCTGGGTTACCGCGCGCTGTTCTGGGCGACCGGCGGGCTCGCGTTCTGCCTGTCGCCGCTGATCGACAACCTCACCACCGCGCTGGTGATGTGCGCGGTGGTGCTGGCGGTCGGTCGCGAAAGTCCGAAGTTCGTCGCGCTGTCCTGCATCAACATCGTGGTCGCGGCGAACGCGGGCGGTGCGTTCAGCCCGTTCGGCGACATCACCACGCTGATGGTCTGGCAGGCCGGCAAGGTGCCGTTCGCGGCCTTCTTCGCGCTGTTCCTGCCATCGCTGGCGAACTGGCTGGTGCCCGCGCTGTGCATGCACGCGGCGGTGCCGCGGGGCGCGCCGCCGGCCAGCGACGACGTGGTGCGGATGAAGCGCGGCGCCGGGGTCATCGTCGCCCTGTTCGCCGCCACGGTGGCGATGGCGGTCGGCTTCCACCAGTTCCTGCACCTGCCGCCCTTCCTCGGGATGATGACCGGGCTGGCCCTGCTCAAGCTCTACGGCTGGCACCTGACCCGCGTCGCCAACGCGCAGCAGGCCGACGAATTCGCGCGCGAGGGCGCGCCCGGCGACGTCGATGCCTTCGACAGCTACGAACAGGTCGCGCGCGCCGAGTGGGACACCCTGCTGTTCTTCTTCGGGGTGATCATGTGCGTGGGCGCGCTGGGCTACTGCGGTTACCTGGCGATGCTGTCGACCACGTTCTACGGCGGCCTCGGCGCGACCAACGCCAACATCCTGGTCGGGCTGATGTCGGCGATCCTCGACAACATCCCGATGATGGTCGCGGTGCTGCAGATGGCGCCGGCGATGGACACCGGGCAGTGGCTGCTGGTCACCTTCACCGCGGGCGTCGGTGGCAGCCTGCTGTCGATCGGCTCCGCCGCCGGCGTCGCCCTGATGGGGCAGGCGCATGGCCGCTACACGTTCTTCAGCCACCTCAAGTGGAGCTGGGCGGTGGCCCTGGGCTACGCCGCCGGGATCGGCCTCCACCTGCTGCTCAACGCGCGCTACTTCACCGGCACGTGAGCCTGGTGCGATGAAGACGGCCCTGGTCTTCGGCGCCAGTGGGCAGATCGGCGCGCCGCTGCTGGAGCGCCTGGGCGATGCCGGCTGGCGATTGCTGGCGGTGTCGCGCGAGGCGCGTTCCGACGCGCCCGGCCGGCACTGGCTGCAGGGCGATTTCGCGCGGATGCCGACGCTGCCGGACGCGGTCGAGGCGATCTTCAGTTGCGGGCCGCTCGACCTGTTCGCGCGCTGGTACGAGGCCACCAGCCTTCGATGCCCGCGGGTGGTCGCGTTCGGCTCGACCAGCGCGAGCAGCAAGCAGGCGTCGCTGGACGATGCCGAGCGCGACCTCGCCCGCCGCCTGCTCGGCGCGGAGGCGCGCCTGCATGCGGCCGCGGAAGCGCGCGGGGCGGCGGCCACGGTGTTGCGGC
>JAFLEC010000229.1 GCA_017302095.1 Lysobacterales bacterium
GCGCAGGCCGCGGCTCCGCCCCGGGGCGTGCTCGACCAGGCCGGCATCGACCAGCGCCTGCACATGCTTCTGCGCGGCGTTGCGCGAGGCGAAGCCGAACGCACCGGCGATCTCGGCGAGGCTGGGTGCGCGGCCGGCGGCCAGTTCCCCGCGCAGGTAGGCGAGGATCTCGGCGCGGCGAGGGGAGAGGTCGGGGATATCCATGGGTGTACATTTGTACACCCATGCGTCTCGCAAGGCGAGACGGACCGGTCGATCGCGTCAGCCGGGCGCGCGCGCCGGGTTCGGCAGCAGCCCGCCCGGATACTTGCGGCGCAGCATGACGGTCTGCAGCACCAGCACCGCGGCGATGCCCAGCGCCACCCAGGCCGCGACCTGCGCCCCGGCCATGCCGCTGCCAGACTGCTTCACGTACACCGCGACCAGCGCCCACAGCGCGGCGATCACGTAGTCGATGTTGCCGCGCATGCGCAGGTTGAGCATCAGCAGCATCAGCGCCGCCAGCCCGAACAGCACCAGGCTCCACGGCAGCTGCTGGGTGGTGGACGCCAGTTCGTAGGCCACGATCACCTGCGCCAGGTTGAGGAAGGCGGCCAGCGACAGCCAGCCGGCGTGCAGCGACAGCGGCAGCCACGCCCACATCCACTGGCCCTCCTGAGGGGTGCGGTCGTGCGAGAGGATCAGCGCGCAGCGCACCAGGCAGGCCATCGCGCCGAAGATCACCAGCAGGCACAGCCAGAACAGGCCCATCGAGAACAGCGGCATCCAGATGGCGGTCAGCGCGAAGCCGGCGGCGGCCCATGGCGCGACATGCGACAGGGTGTCGTCGCGCTTGCGTTCGCCGGTGGCCTGCCAGGCCGCATAGGCGATGTCGAGCAGGAAGATCAGGCCCCAGATCGCGAAGGCATAGCCGGCGGCGACCAGCAGGGTCGGGTAGCGGTCGGACATCGTGCCGTTGTCGGGCCCGAAGGTGCCATTGTTGGAGAACCACGCCACCAGCGGCATGGCGAGGGCGGTCAGCAGGACGAGCAGGCGCATGGGCATGGCCCTCCGGGCGGGAGCAGGTGGCGGCGACTGTGGCGTTACGCGCGTGATGCCCGGGTGGATGCGCTCATGGCCGCGCCAGCGCGCGGCGGGCGTCCTCCACCCCCGACCGCACGTGGCAGTCGTGCTGGTGGTCGTTGACCAGGCCCATCGCCTGCATGAAGGCGTACATCGTGGTCGGGCCGACGAACTTCCAGCCGCGCTGCTTGAGGTCCTTCGACAGCGCGATCGCCTCGGGCGCGGTGGTGAAGCCGCGCAGCACCTCGGGCGTCAGCCGCTTCGGGCGTTTCGCGACATCGACTTCGAAGCGCCAGAAGTAGCGGGCCAGCGAGCCGCACTCGCGCTGCAGTTCAATCGCGCGGCCAGCGTTGTGGATCACCGCCTCGATCTTGCCGCGGTGGCGGACGATGCCGGCATCGGCCAGCAGGCGGTGCACGTCGGCGTCGGTGTAGCGGGCGACCTTGTGGAAGTCGAAGCCGTCGAAGCCGGCGCGGAAGGCCTCGCGCTTCTTCAGGATGGTGATCCAGCTCAGCCCGGCCTGGAATCCTTCGAGGCTGATCTTCTCGAACAGGCGGATGTCGTCCACCACCGGCCAGCCCCATTCGCGGTCGTGGTAGCCGTCGTACAGCGGCGAGCCGTCGGTCCAGAAACAGCGTTGCAACGGTTGCGCGTCCCGGGGCATCGATTGTCATCAAGGTGGCGGGACAGGGTAGCTGAACGAATCCCTGCCGAATCGCCACCAAGCCGCCAAGCGTGACTTCCTGCCCATGCGGTATTTGCTTTGGTGTTTTACATTACCAACACACCAATACAGGAGACGTTCATGTTCCTCGCCAAGTCCCCCAGCCCGATGACCTATGTCGAGCGCCGCCTGACCCCGCGCCGTGGGGACGGCGGAGCCAGCGCCCCCGCCCGCATCCACCGCCAGCGCGACTTCGGCGTCGGATACGGCAGCAGCAGCGGCTACGGCAGCAACCGTCATTACGCCGCCCCGGCCGCTGATTACTTCCGTTGCCGTTGACCTTGTTCGAAGGCCTCCGGCCGGATCGCGTCCTCCCCGCGCGGTCCGGTCGGTAGCCCCCCCTCCGCGCAAGGTTCCTCGTCGTGCGGGTGCGGGTCGGACCCCTTGCCGACCCGCATCCGCGCGGCATTTTCGATGAGGTCCGGGAAGAACCCGGCGAACGCGGCTTCGACCGCGGCTTCCTCCGCGCGCAGCACGGCCAGGCAGTCCACCAGCTTGTCGCCGTTGCGCGAGAGCCGCGTGGCGATGCCGCGCACCGCGTGGTCCACCGCCTCCCGCCGCGCATACGAGCCCAGCCAGTCGTGCGCCGCCATCCGTGGCGCCACCGCCTGCAGTCGTGGCGGCAACGTGGCATGGCGCTCGCGCAACACCCGGTAGACGCGCGCGGTGAACGCCGCCAGCGGCGCGTCGTCCCAGTGCCGCCAATCGCGGGCCAGGCAGTGGTCGAAGTACACGTCCAGCACGATGCCGGCATAGCGGCGCAGCGGGCCGAACCGCGTGCGCGCCGCGACCACCGCCGGATGGTCGTCGGTGTAGCGGTCGATGCGGCGGTGGCGGACGATCTCCGCGCGGATCGGTTCCGGCCAGTCCAGCAGCGCCGATTGCCCGAACACGAAGTCGCCCAGCAACCCGCCGAGCAGGGCGTCGTCGGAATGCCGCGCCAGCCAGGCGTGCGCGAGGTAGTTCATGCGCCGCGATGGTACGCGGCGACGCAGGTTCAGCGCGTGCCTGCGGCCGGCTTGCAGTCGGGGCCGAGCGCGCCGCCGTCGATCCCGACGCACACCCGGAAGCCTTCCAGCCCGGCGATCTGCCGGCTGTCGCCGCGCGCCACCGCGAAGCGCCGCAACGGGGCCTGCGTGCAGGCGGCGCCGGCGTCGCAAGCATCCGCGTACAGCGTGTAGTGGCACCAGCCGCTGTCGCTGGCCTCGCAATCGAAGCGCGCCACGCCATCCTGCAGCCGCGCCTGGCTGGCGAGCACATCGTGGCCGTCCTGGCTGATGCGGTTGGTGTAGGTGCTGCCGCCCATCGCGCAACCGCCGAGGGCGAGCAGGAACTGGAGCAGGGCCGCGAACTTCGGCATCGGATCTCCCCTTGCGTGGCGGGCGCGACCGGGCGTCGCGCCGGTGTCACATGTGCTTGAACAGGGCCATGAACGGCTGGCTGACGGTGAGCGTCTCGCTGCGCTGGCGCAGGCGCACGGTGCCGCGCCCGCTGTCGTCGCGGACGATGCCGGCGATTGCCTTCAGGTTGACGATGGTGGAGCGGTGGATTTGCTTGAAGGTGTTCGGATCCAGCCGCGGCAACAACTCGCGCAGCGACGTGCGCAGCAGGGCCTCGCCGTCGGCGGTGACCACCGTGGTGTACTTCTGGTCGGCCTGGAAATACACCACGTCGTCGACCAGGATCAGGCGGGTCTCGCGGCCGGCGCTGGCGGTCAGCCAGGTCAGCGGCTCCGGGGCGCCGGCCGGGGCCGGCAACGCGC
>JAFLEC010000023.1 GCA_017302095.1 Lysobacterales bacterium
CGTCCAGCCCGTGGCAAGCGGCACAGGCGCCGGCCTTGGACTGGCCGGCGGTGGCATCACCCCAGTGCGCGGGCTTGTCGTCGAGCGGCGCGGCCTGCACCGGCGCGGCATCCGGCACCGCCACCGGGGTGCTCTGGGCATAGGCGACCGCGGCCGCCGCGAGGAGGGCGAGACCGGCGAGACCATGGACGCGGGCAAGGCGCATGCAACGACTCCAGGAGTTGGGTGCGGCCGGACGCGACCGCGCGACCGCGAATTATCGTCGCACCGCCAAAGCCGGTCAAACCGCGCGGCGTGCGATCCTATGGGCATGGCCGCCCCCAACCCCTTCGCCCGCGCCAGCTACCTGCTGGCCGCGCACAATCCCCGCCAGTTGCCGCCGGATGGCGGTTTCGAGGTCGCCTTCGCCGGCCGTTCGAACGCCGGCAAGTCCTCGGCGCTGAACGCCCTGTGCCAGCAGAACGCGCTGGCGCGGGTGTCCAAGACCCCGGGCCGGACCCAGCAGCTGGTGTATTTCGGGCTGCCACCGCATGCGGACCGCTACCTCGTCGACCTCCCGGGCTACGGCTATGCCAAGGTCCCGCAGGAACTGCAGGCGCACTGGCAGGCCTTCCTCGACACCTACTTCGCCAGCCGCTTCGCGTTGCGCGGACTGGTGGTGGTGATGGACATCCGCCATCCGCTGAAGGACTACGACCGGCAGATGCTGGGTTACGCCATGGAGCGCGGGCTGCCGGCGCATGCCCTGCTGACCAAGGCCGACAAGCTGGGCCGCGGCGCCGCCGGCAACACCCTGCAGGCGGTGCGGATGGAGCTGGGCCGGGCCTTCGGCGACAGCGTCAGCGTGCAGACCTTCTCGGGCGAATCGAAGCTGGGCGTCGAAGAACTGCGCAAGGTCGTCGCCGGCTGGCTGCAACTCTGAGGCCTACTCGACCTCCAGCAGCAGCGCCGATTTCGGTGGCACCACCAGGCCGTTGCCGAGGTCGACCCGGGCGCCATCCAGCGCATCGCGGGCGCTGCGCCCGCCGAGGAATGCCGCGAACCTTCCCAAGTCGAGGCTGCGCGATTCCGCCGTCTTGTTGAACGCGACCATCACCGACTTCCCGGGCGCCTGGGGCGTGCCGGCGTAGCGGAAATACACGTAGACCCCATCGGCGGGTGCGAAGTGCATCAGCTTGCCGTCGTGCAGCAGCGGCGTGCGCTTGCGCCAGCCGAACAGCCTGCGGACGTAGTCCTGCGCGTCGCGCTGGTCGGTCGACAATCCGCTGCCGCTGAACGCATCGCTGGCATCGCCGGCCCAGCCACCGGGCATGTCGGCGCGGAGCAGCCCGTCGTTGCGCTCGCGCGGGCCGCGCAGCAGCACCTCGGAGCCGTAGAAGAACTGCGGGGTGCCGCGCACCGTGGCGAGGTAGGCCATCGCCACCTTCCACAGGCCGAGGTCGCCATCGAGGTGGGCGAACAGGCGCGAGGTGTCGTGGTTCTCGGCGAACACCACCAGCCGGCCCGGGTCCGGATACTGGAAATCGTTGGCCAGCATCTCGTACAGCGGCATCCAGCCGCCGTCCCAGCCTTCCGGCCGGAGCAGGGCGTCGCGCAGGGCCACGTGGATCGGGAAGTCCATCATGCTGGGCATGTGCGGCACATGCCCATCGGGATTGCGCTTGCCGCGCTGCCAGTGGGCGACCACCGCGGGGTTGGCGCTCCATTCCTCGCCGACCATCGAGAACCCCGGGTATTCCGCCAGCACCGCCTGCGCCCAGTCGCTGAGGAACTGCGCGTCGGCATAGCCGAAGGTGTCCTCGCGGATGCCCGACAGGCCGGCGTATTCGATCCACCACAGGGTGTTCTGGACCAGGTAGCGCGCCAAGTGCGGGTTGCGCTGGTTGAGGTCGGGCATGGCCGGCACGAACCAGCCGTCGGTGAAGCCGGCGCGGTCGGCGGGCGCCGCGTGCGGATCCTGGATCGTGGTGCGGCGATGGTTGGTCGGCGAGAAGGTGCCGCCGCCGTTGATCCAGTCCTTCGCCGGCAGGTCGCGCATCCACCAATGCCCCGAGCCGATGTGGTTGAGCACGACGTCCATCACCAGGCCGATGCCGCGCGCGCGCGCGTCGCGCGACAGCGCACGCACGTCCTCGTTGCGGCCGATGCGCGGATCGACCCGGTACAGGTCGGTGATCGCATAGCCATGGTAGGAGTGCTGCGGCTGGTCGTTCTCCAGCATCGGCGTCGGCCACAGCTGGGTGAAGCCGAGCCCGGCGATGTAGTCCAGGTGGCTGCGCAGGCCGGCGATGTCGCCGCCGTGGCGGCCGTTCGGATCCTTGCGGTCGGCAGCTTCGCGCATCCCGGCGATGCTGTCGTTGCCGGGATCGCCATTGGCGAAGCGGTCCGGCACCACCAGGTAGATCGCATCGGCGGGGCCGAAGCCGCGGCGTTGCGCCGAGCGGGCCTCGCGCGCGTCGAGCCGCCAGTCGCGGCGTGCGACCGCGCGGCCATCGACCAGGAAATCGATCGGCACCGGGCCGGTGGGGGCATCCGCGGCGACCTCGACGGTCACGAACAGGTAGTTCGGGCTGTCGCTGCGCTGCACGTCGACCACCGCGACCCCGGCGCGGTCGATCCGCGGCGTGGCGCGGGCGATGCCGGCGCCATGCACCATCAGCTCGACCCGGTTGTGGCGCATGCCCACCCACCAGTTGCCGGGTTCCAGGTGGTCGACCGCCGCGGCCTGGGCGGTCGGGGCGAGGGTCGACAGCAGCAGGCAGCAAGCGAACAGGAAGCGCATGGCCGTCCCCGGGGCATGGAGTCCCCGAGGCTACAAGCGCCCGCCAGCGACCACAACGCCGGACGCCGCGAATGCGCTTGCAATCGGAACGCTGAAGCACCGCCGGCGTGCTGTCGCCGCCCCGGCGTGGCGGCTATGCTGGCTGACCCCACGCGGATGCCCGCCATGTCCGGACCCAGCAGCGCCAGCGACACGCCGATCACCGACCACCGGCAACTGGTCGAGGTGCTGGCGTCGGGCGAGAAGCCGCGCGAGGCCTGGCGGATCGGCACCGAGCACGAGAAATTCGGCTTCCGCCTGGACGACCTGCGGCCGCCGGCGTTCGACGGCGAACGCGGCATCGAGGCCCTGCTCAAGGGCCTCACCCGGTTCGGCTGGACGCCGTATGAGGAAAGCGTGGACGGCGCCCCGGCGCGGGTGATCGCCCTGACCAAGGACATGGCCTCGGTGACGTTGGAGCCGGCCGGCCAGCTGGAGCTCTCGGGCGCCCCGCTGGAAAGCCTGCACGACACCTGCCGCGAAGTCGGCAGCCACCTGCGCGAAGTGCGCGAGGTCGCCGACGAACTGCAACTGGGCTTCCTCGGCATGGGCTTCCAGCCGAAATGGCGGCGCGACGAGATGCCGTGGATGCCCAAGGGCCGCTACCGGATCATGCGCGACTACATGCCCAAGGTCGGCGGGCTGGGCCTGGACATGATGACCCGCACCTGCACGGTGCAGGTCAACCTGGATTACGCCAGCGAAGCGGACATGGTGAAGAAGTTCCGGGTGTCGCTGGCGCTGCAGCCGGTCGCCACCGCGCTGTTCGCCGATTCCCCGTTCACCGATGGCCAGCCGAACGGCTACCTCAGCTACCGCTCGCACATCTGGACCGACACCGACCCAGACCGCACCGGCATGCTCGACTTCGTGTTCGAGGACGGCTTCGGCTACGAGCGCTACGTCGACTACCTGCTCGACGTGCCGATGTACTTCAGCCATCGCGACGGCCGCTACGTCGACGCCAGCGGCAAGTCCTTCCGCAAGTTCCTGCGCGGCGAGCTGGACGTGCTGCCGGGCGCGCTGCCCACGTTGCGCGACTGGAACGACCACATGACCACCGCCTTCCCGGAAGTGCGGCTGAAGAAGTTCCTGGAGATGCGCGGCGCCGACAGCGGGCCGTGGAACCGGATCTGCGCGTTGCCGGCGTTCTGGGTCGGCCTGCTGTACGACGATGCCGCGCTGGACGCGGCGTGGGACCTGGTGAAGGACTTTTCGATGGCCGAACGCAACGCCCTGCGCGATGGCGTGCCGAAGCATGCGCTGAAGACGCCGTTCCGCGGCGGCAGCCTGCTCGACCTGGCCCGCCAGGCGCTGAAGATTTCGCATGCCGGCCTGCGCCGGCGCGCGCGCGCGGACCGCTGCGGAGTCGACGAGAGCGGCTTCGTCGACACCCTGCTGGAGATCGCCGAGGCCGGGCAGACCCCGGCCGAGCGCAAGCTCGCGCTGTTCCATGGCGCCTGGAACGGCAGCGTGGACCCGGTGTTCCGCGAGTTCGCGTACTGAGCGGCGTGGTGGTGCCTACTTGCGGCGCTTGCGGCTGATGGCGGCGCCTTCCGGCGAGCCCATCACCATCGACACGCGGAGGGTGGTCGGCCTGTCGCCAGCGAACGGTGCGAAGGCGTAGCGGTCCAGGCAGTCGCGCATCGCCCCGGCGACGTCGGGGTTCGGCACGAAGTTCTCGAGGACGACGCGCCCGGCCTTGCCGCTTGGCAGTACCTCGACGATCCACGATGCTGCGCCGGCGCCGATGCGGTCGATCGCGTTCACGTAGCAGGACTGCGCCGGGGCGATCGCGTGCGACGCGCCACCACCCTGCGCCGAGGCGCGCAGGCCCTGGCCGCGATCGCGCGCGCGCATCCGCGCTTCGACGGCATCGCCGTGCGCGGCGAGATAGGCTTGCAGGTCTTCCTTCACCGCCTTGCGCGGCGGCATCGGGCGGGTGTACCGCCAAATCAGCTCTACCCGGTTCAGCAGGTTGCCGTTGTATGCGGAGCGCTGGTACTGGAGCGCATCGCCATCGCGCACGCCCTCGAGCAGGACTTCGTCGACGAAGTGCAGATAGACCTGCGTCCATTTCATCGCTTCGCGCGCCTGCGCATGGCGCATCTCCATCTCCGCGAGGTCGGCGTAGGCCGGCAGGTAGCCGGATTCGGCCATCGGCAGGATCAGCGTGCGTGCCTTTGCGATGTCCTGAGCGACCAGGTTGCCCGGCAGGTACTCGCCGTGGCGATAGAGTTGCCCGAGGGTGTAGCCGAATTCGGGGCAGGCCGGCACTTCCGCGGCGAGTCGCCGGTAACCTGCCAAGGCCGCTGCACGCGCTTCGGGCGCCGCCTCCGGGTCGAGGAGATCGAGGATCGCGCCGGGCGGGAGGCTGGCGTACGCCGCATCGCAGGCTGCATCGGAGCCGGCCTCCTGCGCATGCGCAGCGGACGCCAGTCCCCATGCCAATGCGAGCGCGCCGAGGATGCGCCGGATGTCCATGCCACGTTCCCTGTGCTGGCTACTCCACGAAGCATAGCTGCATGTTCGCCGGCATCGCACGGTGATTTCCGACACCCGGCTCCCCGACGAGCCTTGCTGCACTGCGGCAAGAATCGCGCTAGCCTGCGGCCATGAGCCCGAACGACGGACCACTGCGCGAACCCTTGGAATTCGCCGACACCGACGGCCTGCTGCGCGACGACGTGCGCCGCTTGGGCACCATGGTCGGCGCGATGCTGGCCGAGCAGGTGTCCACCGGCTTCCTTGCGCGCGTCGAACAGGTGCGACGCACCGCGATCGCCCGCCGCGAGCAGGGCGCGCCGGTGGATGCGCTGGCCCTAGGGTTGCACGCGGTGCCGCTGGACGAAGCCGAGGCACTGGTGCGCGCGTTCGCCGCGTACTTCGGCGCGACCAACCTCGCCGAGCGGGTGCACCGGATCCGCCGCCGCCGTGACTACCAGCGCACCGGCGATGCGCCGCAGCCGGGCGGGCTGGAGGCGGTGCTGCGCGACTTGCGCGAGGCCGGCGTCGGCCTCGACGAGCTGCAGGCCATGCTGGCGCGGACCTGCCTGGAGCCGGTGTTCACCGCGCATCCGACCGAAGCCGTGCGGCGCGCGCTGTTGCTCAAGGAGAAGACCATCGTCGAGCGCCTGGTCGCCGACATCGACCGCACCCGCACGCCGCCCGAGCGGCGCGCCGACGACGCCCGCATCCGGCAGTCGCTGACCACCGCCTGGCAGACCAACGAAGCGCCGCCGCAGAAGCCCAGCGTCGGCGACGAGATCGAGCACATCGGCTACTACCTGTCGAACGTGCTGTACCGCGTGCTGCCGGTGTTCTACGAGGCCTTCGGCGACGCGGTGGAGGCGGTGTATGGCGCGCGCATCGCGCTACCCGCGCTGCTGCGCTTCGGCACCTGGGTCGGCGGCGACATGGACGGCAATCCGAACGTCGGCGCCGCCACCATCCGCGACGCGCTGTCCGCGCAACGCGCGCTCGCGCTGTCCTGCTACCTCTCCGACCTGCGCGCGCTGGGCGACATCCTGACCCAGAGCCGCAGTCGCAGCAGTCATGCGCCGGCGATCGACGCGCGCACCGAAGCCAACCGTGCGCTGCTGCCGTCGGAAGCAGTGCATGCGCGCCCGCGGCTGGCCGACATGCCCTACCGGCAACTTCTGTGGACGATGCGCGCGCGCCTGCAGGCCACCCAAGCCGACAGCGCCGGCGCCTATGCCGACGCGGCTGCCTTCATCGACGACCTGCAACTGATCGACGATAGCCTGGCCGCGCACCGAGGTGGGCACGCGGGCCGATTCGCAGTGCAGCGCGTGCTGCTGCGGGCGCGTACCTACGGCTTCCACATGGCCGCGCTGGACCTGCGCCAGGATTCGGCGGCGCACGACGAAGCCCTGGCCGCGCTGGAGGCCGATGCCGACTGGGCAGAACGCCCGCTGACGTCGCGGCTCTCGCGCCTGCATGCGCTGATCGGAGGCGCCACGGTGGCCTCCCCCGGTGCGCCGGCCGCGGCCGCGGCGCTCGACGTGTTCCGCACCGTGCATGCGCTGCGCGGTCCGCTCGGTGCGCACGCCTTCGGTCCCTACATCGTCAGCATGAGCCGCACTGCGGCCGATGCGCTCGCGGTGCTCGCGCTGGCGCGGGTGGCCGGCTGCGTGCAAGACGGCGAGGTACCGCTCGATGTCGCCCCGCTGTTCGAAACCGTCGACGACCTGCAGGCGGCGCCATCGGTGATGCGCGCGCTGTTCGCGGACCCGGTGTACCGTCGCCATCTCGACGCCCGCGGTGGCCGCCAGGTGGTGATGCTGGGCTACAGCGACAGCGCCAAGGACGGCGGCCTCTTCGCCTCGCGCTGGAGCCTGCAGCGGGCGCAGGTCGATCTGCTGTCGCTGGCCCGCGAGGCCGGGGTGTCGATCGTGTTCTTCCATGGCCGCGGCGGTTCGGTCAGCCGCGGCGGCGGCAAGACCGAGCGCGCGATCATCGCCGCGCCGCGCGGGTCGGTCGATGGCCGCCTGCGGGTCACCGAGCAGGGCGAAGTGATCCACCGCAAGTACGGGATCCGCGCACTCGCGCTGCGCAACCTCGAGCAGATGGCCGGCGCGGTCCTGCGCGCCAGCCTGCGCCCGCGTCCGGCGGAACCGCGCGAGGCGGAATGGCGCGCGCTGGCCGCCGAACTCGCCGGGATCTCCCGCACGCACTACCGGGCGATGGTCCACGACCATCCCGACTTCCCCGCCTATTTCCGCGCGGCCACCCCGATCGACGTCATCGAGCGCCTGCACATCGGCTCGCGGCCTTCGCGGCGTCGCGATGGCGGCATCGCCAACCTCCGCGCGATCCCGTGGGTGTTCGCGTGGTCGCAGAACCGCTCCGGCCTGACCGGCTGGTACGGCGTCGGCACTGCGTTGCGCGACGGCATCGAAGCGCACGGACTGGAGGCGATGGCGGCGATGGCGCGCGATTGGCCGTTCTTCGCGGCGATGATCGACGACGTCGAGATGCTGATGGCGAAGTCGGACCTGGCGATCTTCGAGCGTTATTCGCAACTCGCCGGGCCGCTGCACGACGCGTTCTTCCCGCAAGTCGCCGCCGAGTTCGCGCGCACCCGCGATGCCATCCTCGCGCTCAAGTCGCGCGACGAACTGCTGGCGGACGACTACCGCCTGCGCCTGTCGATCCGCCTGCGCAACCCGTACGTGGACCCGATAAGCCTGCTGCAGGTCGACCTGCTGCAGCGCTGGCGCGCGGGCGACCGCGCCGACGACGTGCTGCTGCGCGCGCTGGTCTCCACCGTCAACGGCATCGCCGCCGGCATCCAGAACACGGGGTGAGCTGCGCTCAGCCTTCGACCGCGCCCTTCATCGAGCCTTCGCTGGCGCCGGTCATGTCGATCTCGATGCCGCTGCTCGCCTCGGCGCGCAGCGGGCCGGGACAGGCCATGCGTACCGCGTTGGCATCGCGGCATGCATAGGTGGTCACCACCACGCGCAGGTCGCTGCAGGCCGCTGCGTGGCCATCCATGCTCAGGTCCTTGTCCCTGCCCGCGGCGAAGGGTTCGACCATGGTGCCGAACTCGCCGGCCGGCTTCAGGACCTGACCGTCGCGGGTGCGCCACTCAAGGTGGACCAGCAGCGCACCGACATCGATTCCGGTGCGGTTGGCGATGCCCCATTGCGGCATGCAGAAGCGGTCCGGGTTTTGGCCGCCCGCGGCGACGTGAACGACGATGGCGCCTTCGCCTTCTGGCGTGGCGGGCATCGCAGGCGATGCTGGGGGTGCGGCATTCGATGTGGCGTCGGACGTCGCCGCGGCCGCGCTGTCGCGTGCATCCACGCCGGATGCGCTGGGGCTCTCGCTGCATGCGCCAAGCAGGAGCGCGGTGGCGATGAGTGCTGTGCGGTGCAATCGATGCATGGGCTCAGTTCCGTGGTCGTTGGCCGGGACAACGTAGCGGGCATCCCGATCCGGACGTCCTAGCTCGCCCCGGACTCGCGGGCTTGGAGCGGCAACGCCGCCGGCATCCAGGACATGGGCTGAGGCGGACGCGGATTATCATGCGGGATCGCATCGATCCCGGAGCCCGCCATGAAATCCCGTGCCGCCGTCGCCTTCGCCGCAGGCGAACCGCTGAAGATCGTCGAGATCGACGTCGCCCCGCCGAAGGCCGGCGAGGTGCTGGTGCGGATCACCCACACCGGCGTCTGCCATACCGATGCCTTCACCCTCTCGGGCGACGATCCGGAAGGCCTGTTCCCGGTGGTGCTGGGGCATGAGGGCGCGGGCATCGTGGTCGAGGTCGGCGAGGGCGTGACCAGCGTGGCACCCGGCGACCACGTGATCCCGCTGTACACCGCGGAATGCGGCGAGTGCCTGTTCTGCAAGTCCGGCAAGACCAACCTGTGCACCTCGGTGCGCGCGACCCAGGGCAAGGGCGTGATGCCGGACGGCACCTCGCGTTTTTCGTATGAAGGCCAGCCGCTGTACCACTACATGGGCTGCTCAACCTTCAGCGAATACACCGTGGTCGCCGAAGTCTCGCTGGCCAAGGTCAACCCGGACGCGAACCCGGAGCACGTCTGCCTGCTCGGTTGCGGCGTCACCACCGGGATCGGTGCCGTGCACAACACCGCGAAGGTGCAGGCGGGCGATTCGGTGGCGGTGTTCGGGCTGGGCGGGATCGGCCTGGCGGTGATCCAGGGCGCACGTCAGGCCAAGGCCGGCCGCATCATCGCCATCGACACCAATCCCTCCAAGTTCGAGATGGCCAGGCAGTTCGGCGCCACCGACTGCATCAACCCGAAGGACCACGACAAGCCGATCCAGCAGGTCGTGGTCGACATGACCGGCTGGGGCGTGGACCATTCGTTCGAGTGCATCGGCAACGTCAACGTGATGCGCGCGGCGCTGGAATGCGCGCATCGCGGCTGGGGCCAGAGCGTGATCATCGGCGTCGCCGGCGCGGGGCAGGAAATTTCCACGCGCCCGTTCCAGCTGGTGACCGGGCGCAAGTGGATGGGCACCGCGTTCGGCGGGGTGAAGGGCCGCAGCCAGTTGCCAGGCATGGTCGAGGACGCGATGCGCGGCGACATCGAGCTCGCGCCGTTCGTGACCCACACGATGGGGCTGGACGACATCAACGACGCCTTCGACCTGATGCATGAAGGCAAGTCGATCCGCTCGGTGGTGCACTTCTGACGAAAACCTGCTGCGTTCGGCGGACTTGCGCCCGCGCAGTGCTCGGAATCCTCATGTACCGCTCGTACACTCCGGTTCCTGCGCGCTGCGCGAACGCAATCCGCCTTCGCTCGCGACGGTTTTCGCATCTCGCCCACCCGGGCTTGCGAGGATTGGTACATGACGCTTGAATGCATCGAACACCGCGCCTGCTTCGGCGGCTGGCAGGATGTGTACGAACACGCATCGTCCACGCTGGGCTGCACCATGCGCTTCGCGATCTACCTGCCGCCGCAGGCCGCGGACGGCCCGGTGCCGGTGCTGTACTGGTTGTCCGGGCTGACCTGCACCGAGCAGAACTTCATCACCAAGGCCGGCGCGCAGCGCTATGCGGCGGAGCACGGCATTGCCATCGTCTGCCCCGACACCAGTCCGCGCGGCGACGACGTGGCGGATGCGGATGGTTACGACCTCGGCCAGGGCGCGGGGTTCTACGTCAATGCGACGCAGGCGCCATGGGCCGTGCACTACCGCATGCACGACTACGTGGTGCACGAACTGCCGGCGTTGGTCGAAGCGCATTTCCCGGTGACGTCGCTGCGCGCGATCAGCGGACATTCGATGGGCGGGCATGGTGCGATGGTGCTCGCGTTGCGCAACCCCGGGCGTTACCGCAGCGTGTCGGCGTTCTCGCCGATCGTGGCGCCGTCACGGGTGCCGTGGGGGCAGAAGGCATTCGCCGCCTACCTCGGCGACGATCGCGAGGCGTGGAAGCAGTACGACGCCAGCGAACTGATCGGGACGGCAGCGGAAAAGCTGCCGGTGCTGGTCGACCAGGGCGAGGCCGACGAATTCCTGGATGCCCAGCTCCAGCCGTGGCGGCTGAAGGCCGCCGCCGATGCGGCCGGGTATCCGGTCTACCTGCGCATGCAGCCAGGGCATGACCATAGCTACTACTTCATCGCCAGCTTCATCGGCGAGCACATCGCCCACCACGCGGCCGCGCTGCGCGCCTGAGCGGCGCGCTCAGGCCAGGGTGAAGTCGGCGTAGGCGAAACGCCCATCGCGCAGCACGATCTCGCCGCGTGCGAGCGCCAGCGGCGCCTCGAACATGGGACCCGCCGACACGCAGGTGTGGAATTCGCCTTGCTCGCCACAGGCATCGATGCCGGCCGGCAAGTCGCGCAACAGCGCGTCGTCGAAGGCGCATCCGGCGAAGCCCGCATCCAGCCGGATGGTGTCCACGCAGCACAGCGCCGCGCGCAACCCGCCGGCGATCATGCTGCGTGCGAGCGCGGCGGTGTCGCTGCCGAACAGCGGGTAATGCGGTGTCCAGCCGTGGCGGGCGCACAGGGCATCGCGGTAGGCCTTGATGTCGGCGAGGAAGAGGTCGCCGAAGGCGATGTCGCGCACGCCCGGCCAACGCCGCGTCGCCTCCGCCAGGGCAGCGCCGAAGGCCGCCTCGTAGCAGGCGTTGTCGGCCGCCTGCGGGATCCACGCCTCGACCAGCGGCAAGCCGGTGGCGCGGGCCTGGGCGTGCAGCACGTCGCGGCGGATGCCCTGCATCGACACGCGGTCATGGCCTTCGGTGAGCGTCGTCAGCAGGCCGACGACCTCGACATCGCCACGCGCCCGCAGCACGTGCAGCGTCCATGCGGCGTCCTTGCCGCCGCTCCAGGACAGCAGCACCGGCAGCATGCGTCGCGGCTCAGGCGGCGGTGACGTCGCGCAGCTGCCAGCCGTTGCCGGCGAGCAGGTGCAGGCGCTGGCGCAGGACCGCGGAGGGCAGGGCGGTCACCACCACCAGGTCGATGTGCAAGTCGTCCTGCGCGCCGCTGACGGTGGCGCCGGGGTCGGTGGCGCCGAGCGCGGGATCGACTTCATCCGGGTCGTCCTGCAGGGCCCGCCAGCGTTCGAACAGGCCGTCCGAGCGCAGCGCCTGCTGCAGTTCATCGGCGAATGCATCCGCGCCATGCGCGCGGAAGGCGAGGCTGGAGTCAGGGCCCCGCGCGGTCTCGGGGTCCTGCAGGCGAATATAGTAGCGAGTGGGCATGCGCGGCTCCGGGGGAATCCCGACAGGCTAGCCGAGTCGCGTTAGCGTGGCGTGGTGGTTCAGGTGAACTTCGCGCCGTCGCCGGCGAACCCGATCACCAGCGCACCGATGCCGACGTTCACCAGGCCGGACAGGCCCATCACGCTCTCGAACACCTCGACGTTGGCGTCGGCGCAGACCTCTCGCAGGGCCTCGTAGCCGGGGAGTGCGCGCATCTTCTCGAGCTCGCCTCCGTAGCTGAGGCACAGGGTCGGGGTCATCAACCCGGCGCGCACGCGCTGCGCGGCGAAGGCGAACAACTTCTCCGCGGCGGTGTCGAAGCCCTTCACCTTGGCCACAGGCCCGGTCTCGCCCTTGTTGCAGTGGAGGATCGGCTTGATGTCCAGCGCGGTGCCGAGCGCCGCGCTGAGCAGGCTCACGCTGCGGTCGCCACGCTTGCGGATGCGCGCACGCAGGTAGTTCAGGTCGGGCGGCACCATGTAGCCCTGCAGGTTCTGCGCAAGGCTTTCCAGGCGCGCGCGGATCTTCGGCGGCGCTTCGCCGGCATCGCGCAGCCGCGCGGCCTCGATCGCCAGCACGCCCACCGCCGCGAACACGTTCTGGCTGTCGATCACCCGCAGCGAGAACGGGGTGTTGTTGCCGGCTGCCTGCCGCACCGACTTGTAGTCGTTGAGGATGGTGTAGCTGGCCTGTTGCGCGTTGTCGTGGATGCCGCTGCGGGTGCGCGTCGTGGTGATGCAGAACACGTAGTCGTAGTCGAGCACCAACTGCGAGATGAACAGGTCGTGCACCTGCTGCACCGTGAACGGCGTGGTCTCGGCGTCGATGCCGTGCTTGGCCACGTGGTCGTGCAGGAAGGTGAGCGTCGCCTCCTCGTCGCGGTGGTCGGCCAGCACGGCCTGCCCGATCTGCACCGTCACCGGCAGGATGGTGACGTTCTCACGCTCGATGAAATCCATCGGCACGTCGCATGCCGAGTCCACCACGATCCCGATCCGCATCTTGGCCTCCCGTCCCCCCGGACTGTTGCGGCGAACCTACCGCAAACCGAGGCGGGGCGCATGTGGCAGAGCGGCATGGCCGCCCATGTGGATCAGTGCCAGAGGCCGAGGATGACCCCGTAGAGGGTGAATTGGAGGGTGTGGTAGCCGCCGTCGATCAGCCACAGCCGGAGGCTGCGTCCGGCGAAGGCGTAGTTGATGCCGAAGCTCATCGCCACGTAGGCGAGGCCGGTCAGGAAGCCCGCATGCGCGGCGATGAACAGCGGCGGGTCGGGGCGCAGGATGATCGCGAACGCGGCGGCCGAGACCAGCGCCGCGACGAACGCGGTACCGAAGGTCCTGCCCGGATGGCCGGCGGGCGGCGCATCCGGGTCGATGCCGTTTTCCCGGCACCAGGCCCGCTTGAACAACGGCCCGTACCACAGCCCGCCGAGGGCGAAGGCGGAAGCGGCCGCCACCAGCACCGCCCACCAGTTGATGTCGACGAAATTGGGGCCCATGGCGTGTGCTCCGGGTTGGGACGGGCCGCCAGCTTATGCCGGCGGCCTGCGCCGCGATTGGAGAAATGCGACTTGTCCGCGTGGTCAGTGCGCGCCGTCGGGGTAGGCGCGCGGCAGGCCACCCGCTTCCGGAGGCATGGTGCTGTGCAGGTAGCGGTCGCGCAGGTCGGTCTGGCGGCTGCGCATCGGCATCGCCCGGCCATCCAGCCAGACCTGTTGGGCAACATGGGCGACGTCCAGCGGATCGCCGGTCCACAGCACCAGGTCGGCACGCTGGCCGACCGCGATGCTGCCCATCTCGCCGGCCACGCCGAAGGCTTCCGCCGGGACCCGCGTGAGGCCGGCCAGGGCGTCGTCCCAGCGCATGCCGTTGGCGACCGCATTGCCGGCCAGCTGGCGGATCTTGCGCGCGTAGTGCGACTGGCTGTCGGACTGCGAAAAGCCGACCTGCACGCCCGCCGCGCGCAGCAGCGCGGCGTTGTCCATGCGCGCGCCGAGCTGGTCGAAGTCGCCCGGCAGGTTCACCAGAGGATCCACGAACACCGGGACGCCGGCCTCGGCCAGTTGCGGCGCGACCTTCCACGCCTCGGTGGCACCGACCAGGGCGACCTTGACCCCGTGCGCGCGCGACCAGCGGAGCAGGCGGGTGATGTCGGAGGCGCGGTGGATGCTGACCGCGATCCGCCCGCCGCCGCCGATGAAGCGCGCCAGCGCGGTGCGACCGGCCGGGGTCAGCAGCGCGAACTGCGAATCCTGCGGGATGCGCCCGCGCAGCTCGTCGACCAGTTGGTCGAGGATCATCCATTGCGCCGCGCGCGAGCCGCCGGTGAGGCTGGCGCCGTCGCCGCCGAGGGTCATGAACAGCACCCGCCCGCCGATCGGGTCGAGGCTGCCGTCGAAGCGGACCACGCCGCCCTGGCCGCCGATGAAGGAGCCGCCGCCGGTCGGGGTCGCCGCCAGCGTGGTCCAGCCCAGGCCCTCGACCCGCGCCACCGGCACCAGCACGGTCTCGGGGTTGTAGGCGCGGGTGACGTCGAACTCGGGGCGCACCTGCATGTCCTTGCCGGATTGGCCCAGCGACACGCTGTGGTCGACCGTCGCCGATTCGCCGCTGACCTCTTCGACGCCGATGTCGGTGATGCCGGCGAACAGGGTGGGCGTCAGCGGCCGGCCCTGCGCATCGACGGTAGCGACGCCGGCCGCGGACAGTCCCTTGCCCACCGCCGCGATGCGGCCGTTGCGGACCAGTACGTCGGTCGACTGCAGGGTGCCGCGCGCGGTCGCGGTGTGCACGGTGGCATTGCGGACCAGCAGGTCCTGCGCGGCGGCGGGCGAGCCGGCCAGCGCCAGCAGCAGCGCGGCGAGCAGGCGCGGGAACGGACGGCGGTTCATCGCACACCTCCGGGCGTGGCGCCCTGGCCGAGCATGAAGTCCGAGACCGGCTGGCGCGACGGGTCGCGGCGGTCGTACAGGCGCGCGCCATCGACGTAGACCTGGTCGGCGAGCGCATAGCTGCTGAAGGGGTTGCCGTTCCACAGCACGACATCGGCCTGCTTGCCCGGCTCCAGCGTGCCGGTCACGCCGTCGATGCCCATCGACTTCGCCGGGTTGGCGGTCAGCCAGCGGATCGCGTGCTCGGGCGTGATGTCGATGCCGATCCGGCGCGCGTTGGCGATCACCTTCGCCGCCTCCTGGTTGAGCCGCTGGATGCCCTCGGCGGAATCCGAATGCACGATCGCGCAGCCGCCCTTGGCGCGATCGACCAGCAGGATGTTCTCCTGGATGCCGTCGAAGCTTTCCATCTTGAAGCCCCACCAGTCGGCCCAGAGCGCGCCGCACACGCCTTCCGCGCCCAGCCGGTCGGCGATCTTGTAGGCCTCTACCCCGTGGTGGAAGGCGGCGATCTTGAATCCGAACTCCTTGGCGAGGTCGAGCATGATCGCCATCTCGTCCGCGCGGTAGCAGTGGTTGTGCACGCGGATGTCGCCGTTGATCGCGCCGGCCAGCGAATCCAGCTTGAGGTCGCGCTTGGCCTCCGCGTCCTTGCCGCCGGCGTTGCGCTTCTTCATGTAGTCCGCGGCCTCGATGAAGGCGGCGCGGAAGCCGGCGATGTTGCCCATCCGCGTCGACGGCCCGCCCTTGTTGCCGTACACGCGCTTGGGGTTCTCGCCGCAGGCCATCTTCAGGCCCCAGGGCGCGCCCGGGAACTTCATGCCCTGGTAGGTGGTGGCGGGCACGTTCTTGAGCGTGACCCCGCGGCCGCCGATCAGGTTGGCGCTGCCGGGCAGGATCTGCATCGCGGTGACGCCGCCGGCGCGCGCGGCATGGAAGCCGGGGTCCTGCGGCCAGATCGAGTGCTCGGCCCAGACTTGCGCGGTGACCGGCGAGGTCGCCTCGTTGCCGTCGCTGTGCGAGGCGGTGCCGGGGCTGGGATACACGCCCAGGTGCGAATGCACGTCGATGATGCCGGGGGTGACCCAGCGCCCGGTGGCGTCGACGCGGACCGTGTCCGCGGGGGCGTCCAGCCCGTTGCCAACCGCCACCACCAGGCCGTCGCGCATCAGCACGTCGGCATCCTCGAGGCGCGTCCCGGTCCCGGTCAGCACGGTGGCATGCTGCAGCAGCACCGGCGGCGAGGCCACCCGCTGGTAGGTGCTCGGGTACGGGTTGGCGGTGTAGTCGTAGGGCGTGGCGGGCGTGGCCGGCTTCTGCGGCGTGCTGGCGCAGCCGGCCAGCAACGCCGCCAGCACGGCGGCGGTCAGCGGTTTGGTCATTCGTGGCTTCCCCTCGCACGGCGTGCGATGCCCGAACCCTAGCGCGCCCCGGCGGCTTGCGCCACATGACCCAAGTCACGGCCGCGTGGGAGAATCGCCGCGAAACGGAGGCGACATGAAGGACAAGCAAGACATCGTCGACAACTGGCTGCCGCGCTACACCGGCGTCCCGCTCGACCAGTTCGGCCAGCACATCCTGCTGACCAACTTCGGCGGTTACCTGTCGCACTTCTCGGAGATGACCGGCGCGCCGGTGGTCGGCACCGACCGTCCGTTCCCCAGCGCGACCGCTGACGGCATCACCCTGATCAACTTCGGCATGGGCAGCCCGAACGCGGCGACGGTCATGGACCTGCTGTCGGCGATCATGCCGAAGGCGGCGCTGTTCCTGGGCAAGTGCGGCGGCCTGAAGCGCAAGAACAAGCTGGGCGACCTGGTCCTGCCGATCGCCGCGATCCGCGGCGAGGGCACCAGCAACGACTACCTGCCGCCGCAGGTGCCGGCGCTGCCGGCGTTCGCGATGCAGCGCGTGATCTCCACCACCATCCGCGACAACGAGCTCGATTACTGGACCGGCA
>JAFLEC010000230.1 GCA_017302095.1 Lysobacterales bacterium
CGCGTCGTTGCGGGCGAATACCAGCGCGCCGCCGAGCACGTCGCTGTGGCCGCCGAAGTACTTGGTGGTCGAATGCATGACGATGTCGGCGCCCAGCGCCAACGGGCGTTGCAGCAGAGGCGTGGCGAAGGTGTTGTCGGCGACCACCACCGCGCCGGCCGCATGCCCGAGCGCCGCCAGCGCGGCGATGTCGCAGACCTTGAGCAGCGGATTCGAGGGCGTCTCGATCCACAGCATCGCCAGCGGCTGCGCGCAGGCCGCGCGCACGGCGTCGAGGTCGGCCATGTCGACCTCGACCGCGACGATCCCGCGCTCCGGGAGGAACTCCGCGAACAGCATGCGCAGGCCGGTGTAGCAATCGTCCGGGAACAGCACGCGCGCGCCGGCCGGCAGCGATTCCAGCAAGGTCGCCATGGCCGCCATGCCCGAGGCGAAGGTCATCGCCTCCTCGCCGCCTTCCAGTGCCTTCAGGGCCTCGCGCAGGCGGTCGTTGGTCGGGTTGCCCTCGCGTTGGTATTCGTAGCCGGCCATGCGCTCGCCGGCCGGGCCGTGGCGGAAGGTGGTGGCGAGGTGGATCGGCGGCGCGACGGCGCCGGTCTCGGTATCCGGCTCGTTGCCGGCGTGGACCGCGAGCGTGCCCGGCTGGTGCGCGCTCATGCGGCACCCCGGACGACCCGGAACGCGGCTTCTGCGGCGCGCAGGGTCTCGGCGATCGCGGCGTCGTCATGCGCGGAGGAAACGAAGCCCGCTTCGAACGCGGATGGCGCGAGGTACACCCCGCGCTCCAGCATCGCGTGGAAGAAGCGGTTGAAGGCTGCGCTGTCGCAGGCCATCGCCTGCGCGTAGGTATCCACTTTTTCCGCGCTGAAGAACAGGCCGAACATGCCGCCGACGCGCTGCGTGGTGAAGGGAATGCCGGCCGCGCGCGCCGCGGCCTCGAAGCCGTCGCACAGCGCATGCGTCTTCGCTTCGAGCGCGTCGTGGAAGCCCGGCACCTGCACCAACTCCAGCATCGCCAGGCCCGCGGCCATCGCCACCGGGTTGCCGCTCAGGGTGCCGGCCTGGTAGATCGGGCCCGCCGGCGCGATCTGCTGCATCAGGTCGCGGCGACCGCCGTAGGCGCCGACCGGCATGCCGCCGCCGATCACCTTGCCGAAGGTCGACAGGTCCGGCGTCACGCCGTAGCGCGCCTGCGCACCGCCCAGCGCGACGCGGAACCCGGTCATCACCTCGTCGAAGATCAGCAACGCGCCATGTTGCGTACACAGCTCGCGCAGGTGCTGCAGGTAGCCCGGGCGCGGCGGCAGGCAGTTCGCATTGCCGACCACCGGCTCGACGATCAGGCCGGCGATGTCGCTGCCGCATTCCTCGAACAGCTTCGTCGCGCCGTCGAAATCGTTGTAGGTGAGGGTGAGGGTGAGGTCGGCCAGTGCCTTCGGCACGCCCGGCGAGGTCGGCACGCCGAAGGTCAGCGCGCCGCTGCCGGCCTTGACCAGGAAGCTGTCGCCGTGGCCGTGGTAGCAGCCCTCGAACTTGACGATGCGGCTGCGGCCGGTGGCGCCGCGCGCCAGCCGGATCGCCGACAGCGTGGCCTCGGTGCCCGAGTTGACCATGCGCACCATCTCGCAGCTCGGGATGAGACGCGTGATGGCCTCGGCCATCGTGACTTCCAGCGGATTCGGGGTGCCGAAGCTGAGGCCGTTGCGAGCGGTGTCGATCACCGCCTCCAGCACCTTCGGATGGTTGTGGCCGACGATCATCGGGCCCCACGAGCCGACGTAATCGATGTAGCGGTTGCCGTCGGCGTCGAACAGGTGCGGGCCATCCGCGTGCTGCACGAAGAAGGGTTCGCCGCCCACCGACTTGAAGGCGCGCACCGGCGAATTGACGCCGCCGGGCATCAGCGCTTGCGCGCGGCGGAAGAGGTCGTGCGAACGTTCGGTCTTCATGGCGTGGGGGCTTCGATGGCGTGGTCTTGGAAGAGGGCGCGGCAGGCGCGTGCGGCGCCCTCCGGGTCGGGGGCGTCGAACACGCCGCTGATCACGGCGATGAGGTCGGCGCCCGATGCGACCAGCGGCTGCGCATTGTCGGGGGTGATGCCGCCGATCGCCACGCGCGGCAGGCCAAGCGACGCGCTCTCGCGCAACAGGGCGATGGTGGCGCGACGGGCATGCGGCTTGGTCGGCGACGGGAAGAACGCGCCGAAGGCGAGATAGTCGGCGCCTTCCGCGGCAAGTTGGCGCGCGCGCGCGATGTCGTCGTAGCAGGAGACGCCGATGATCGCGGTGTCGCCGAGGATGCGGCGCGCCTCGCCCACCGATGCGTCGTCCCCGCCGAGATGCACGCCGTCGGCGTCGAGTTCCCGGGCCAGATGCGGATCGTCGTTGACGATGAAGGCGACCTGCGCCCGGCGACAGGCCGCGCGCAGGCGCTGGCCCGCGGCCAGCAGCGCGTCGCGATCATGCTCCTTGGCGCGCAACTGCACGCAGGACGCGAACGGCAGCAGCGGCAGGGTGCGCGCCAGCAACCGCTCGCCGTCGCGTTCGTCCGGCGTCACCAGGTACAACCCGCGAGGCAGTCGGCGTGGGGTCATGTCGCTTCCGCAAGGCGGCGCCGGATGGGAGAATCGCGCCACGTCCCCGCATTATCGCCCCGATGACCGATCCCGCAGCCGCCGAGCCCCCGTACCGCACCTGGATGTGCGTGGTCTGCGGCTTCGTCTATGACGAGGCACTGGGGTTGCCGGAGGACGGCATCGCCCCCGGCACGCGTTGGGAGGATGTCCCGGATACCTGGACCTGCCCCGATTGCGGCGTCAGCAAGGACGACTTCGAACTGATGCAGGGCTGAGCCCGGCGCTCATTTCGCCGGCGGAATGCCCGGGCCAAAGCGCAGCTCGGCGCCATCGGCGAGCTTGAGCCTTGCCGCCTCGCCGGCGTTCAACTCCAGCACGTAGCGGGCCGGCGCATCGCTGGGATACGACGGGCAGCCGTCGCCGAGCGAGCAGGGTGGCACGTCGCGCTGTTGCGCGACCAACTTGCGGTCGTCGTCGAAGTACAGGATGTCCAGCGGGATCTTGGTGTTCTTCATCCAGTACGCCTGCGGTTCCTCGGCGTCGTGGATGAAGAGCATCCCGTGGCCAGCGGGCAGCGCGTCGCGGAACATCAGGCCGCGCGCGCGTTCGGCGTCGTCGTCGGCGATTTCGATCGCGTAGCGCTGGGTGCCGAGTTCCACCCAGGGCTGGCGCGCGCCCGCGCATGCCGATAACGACCAGACGATGGCGACGAGGACTGCATGGCGAAGGCGCATCCGGCGGCTCCCGATGAAAGGCGGCACCTTGCGCGCGGTGCACGGATCGCGTCAAGGCGTCAAGACTTCCCAACTCGAATCCGGGCGGGCATGATGCGCGCCCTTCCCGAGGCAAGGCCGACCGGCAAGCTGAAGGAGAGGAAAAATCCTCATCACAGGGTGTTGACGTTCTTCAAAACCCTTGTATGATGTGCGGCTCCCTCGGGCTGAAGTGATTCGGCGGAGGGGACGGGAAAGGCGCTGAGGCCGGCCCCGGTGATCTTTGACAGT
>JAFLEC010000231.1 GCA_017302095.1 Lysobacterales bacterium
GTGATCCAGGCGATCACCAAGGAAACCGGCACCCAGATCGACATCCAGGACGACGGCACCATCACCATCGCCTCGGTCAACGCCGCCGCCGGCCAGGCCGCGAAGGCGCGCATCGAGCAGATCACCTCGGACGTCGAGCCGGGCCGGATCTACGAAGGCAAGGTCGCCAAGATCATGGACTTCGGCGCGTTCGTGACCATCGCCCCCGGCAAGGACGGCCTGGTGCACGTTTCGCAGATCTCCAACGAGCGCGTCGAGAAGGTCTCCGACAAGCTCAAGGAAGGCGACCTGGTCAAGGTGAAGGTGCTGGAAGTCGACAAGCAGGGCCGCATCCGCCTGTCGATGAAGGCCGTGGAAGAAGGCGAGGGCGCGGGCGAGTAATCGCGCACCGGCTTCTGCTTCGCATCGGAAAGCGGGCTTCGGCCCGCTTTTCGTTTGTACGTCGCTCGGCTCCCTGCGATGGGATGCCGCTAGCCAAGGTTCAAGCTTGCGCGCCGGGGTGGCGGGCCAACCAAGCGGCCAGCGCGGCGCGATACGCCATCATCTCCTCGGCGTACAGGTCGAACACGCAGACCGCGCAGCCGCTCTCGCAGCAGTCGGACGGCAGCGGCGATTCCGGGGGCAGGGGGCGCGGGTCGGGATCCGCCGCGGTGGGTGGCGTTGGCATGCGGGGCGGCGGGAAGCGTCGGCATCGCGATTATCGACCGACCGCAAGCGCTTGCCGACCCCGGCGGTTGCGGGTCCAATGCGGCATGCGCAACGTCTCGCCCTCGAACCTGACGCGCCGCCGTCTGTTGGTGGCGGGTGCCGCCGCCGCGGCGAGCGGCCTGCTGCCTGCGCGCGCCGCGTCGGCCTCCGGTTCCGAGTCGGCGTGGATCCCGCCCGACTGGCTGCTCGACGACCTGCCACGGCAGATGCGCGCCCTCGGCGTGCCGGGGATCGGCATCGCGGTGGTCGAGGACGGCGCGCTCGCATGGTCGCGGACCATCGGCATCGCCGACGCCAGCCGCGGCATCGCGGTGGATGATGCCTCGCTGTGGGAAGCGGCTTCGTTGAGCAAGCCGGTGTTCGCGCATGCCGTGTTGCAACTGGTCGACCGCGGCGACCTCGTGCTCGACGCGCCGCTGGTGCGTTACGCAAGGCCGGCCTACCTCGGAACGTCGCCGTGGCTGGCGCGCATCACCGTCCGCGACGTGCTGCGGCACACCACCGGGCTGCCGAACTGGCGCAAGGATCCCGCACGCGAACCGCTGGTGCCGGCGGTGCCGCCGGGCACGCGCATCGACTACTCCGGCGAGGCCTTCACCTGGTTGCAGCTCGCGGTCGAAGCGGTCACCGGCGAAAGCCTCGACCAGGCCATGCGGCGACTGCTGTTCGCACCGGCCGGCATGCGCGACAGCAGCTACGGTTGGGACGCGGCGATGGCCGCGCGTTCCGTGTTCGGCCACCGCGGCCCCGATGACGGCGCGCCGGGCTTGCCGCCGCAGGGGTTGCGCGCCGCGTGGGAAGCGGCACGGCCGGTCGCCGAGCAGTGGGGCAAGCCGTTGTCGGATTGGCGCTACGCCGATGCCGAGCGTGCGTTGCCGCAGGCGCAGGCCAATGCCGCGGCCGGGGTGGTCAACTGGCCCGGCGACATCCTCGCGAATGCGGCCGCCAGCCTGCGTTGCAGCGTGCAGGACTATGCGCGCTGGATGGCAGTGGTCGTGCGTGCGTCGTCCGCACCCTGGGCGCTGCGCCCGGCGACCCGCACGGCCATGCTCACGCCGCAGATCGCCTTGCCCGGTCGCTACACCGAGAAGACGCTGGGCTGGAACCTGGAGGCCACCCGCATCGGTCCGGTGCTGTACCACTCGGGCAGCAATGCCGGGGTGTTCAAGACCTTCGCGCTGGGCGATCCCGCGCGCGGACGGGCGCTGGTGGCGATGACCAATGCCGCCTCGGGCAACGTGCTCTACCGGCGCGTGGTGCGCGCAGCGACCGGCCTGGACCTGCTCGCCTTCGACCTCTGAGTCGCGGCCTCAGCCGCGCTTGAGGCCCTTCAGGGCATCCGCCATCGCGCTGTTGAACGGCGCCTTTGCCGGCTGCGGCTGCGGCGTCGCCGGCCGCGCGCCCCGCTGCGGATGATTGTCGCGTCGGGGGCGGTCTTCGCGGCGCACCTCGGGGCGTGCCTCGCCCACCGGATCGTCCAGGCGGCGGGTGAGGGCGATGCGCTTGCGCGCGACGTCGACCTCCAGCACCTTCACCTTGACGATGTCGCCGGCCTTCACCACCTCGCGCGGATCCTTCACGTAGCGGTCGGCCAGCGCGGAAATGTGGACCAGCCCGTCCTGGTGCACGCCGATGTCGACGAAGGCGCCGAACGCGGCGACGTTGCTGACCACGCCCTCGAGCACCATGCCCGGGCGCAGGTCCTTGATGTCCTCGATGCCGTCGGCGAATGCCGCCGCCTTGAACTCCGGGCGCGGGTCGCGGCCCGGTTTTTCGAGTTCCTTGAGGATGTCGCGCACGGTGGGCTCGCCGAAGCGCGCGTCGGTGAATTGCGCCGGCTTCAATCCGCGCAGGAACGCGGTGTCGCCGATGGCCTGCTTCACCGACTTGCCGCCGGCGGCGAGGATGCGTTCGACCACCGGATAGGCCTCCGGGTGCACCGCGGAGGCATCCAGCGGTTCGTCGCCGTCGGCGATGCGCAGGAAGCCCGCGCATTGCTCGAAGGTCTTCTCGCCGAGGCGCGGCACCTTCAGCAGCGCCTTGCGCGAGGCGAACGCGCCATGCTGGTCGCGGTACACCACGATGTTCTCGGCGACGCCGGCCGACAGGCCCGAGACCCGCGCCAGCAGCGGCGCCGAGGCGGTGTTGACGTCCACGCCGACCGCGTTAACGCAATCCTCGACCCGCGCATCCAGCGCGCGCGCGAGCTGGTACTGGTCGACGTCGTGCTGGTACTGGCCCACGCCGATCGCCTTCGGCTCGATCTTCACCAGTTCGGCCAGCGGATCCTGCAGGCGCCGGGCGATCGACACCGCGCCGCGCAGCGACACGTCGAGGCCGGGGAATTCGCGCGCGGCCAGTTCGGAGGCCGAGTACACCGAGGCGCCGGCCTCGCTGACCACCATCTTCTGCATCGCCAGTTCCGGCGCCAGCTTGAGCAGTTCGGCGGCGAGCCTGTCGGTTTCGCGCGATGCGGTGCCATTGCCGATCGCGACCAGCTGCACGCGGTGCGCGCTGCACAGCCGTTTCAGCGTGGCCAGCGACTGGTCCCATTGCCGGCGTGGTTCGTGCGGATAGATGGTGTCGGTGGCGACCAGCTTCCCGGTGGCATCGACCACCGCCACCTTGACCCCGGTGCGCAGGCCGGGGTCCAGCCCGAGCACGGCCTTGGGGCCGGCCGGCGCGGCCAGCAGCAGGTCGCGCAGGTTGTCGCCGAACACTGCGATGGCTTCGGCTTCCGCCTTTTCGCGGGCCTGGTTGAACAGGTCGAGCAGCAGGTG
>JAFLEC010000232.1 GCA_017302095.1 Lysobacterales bacterium
GGCGGCGCTCGGGGATCGCGCGCGGGCCCGCGCATCGCTGGAACGGTTGCGCGCGGACGCGCTCGAACTGCGCGGCGAACGCGATCCGGCGACGATGGACATCACCAACAACCTCGCGATCCTGCTTGGCAGGATGGGCGAGCCGGAAGCGGGGCGGCGCCTGCTGGAAGGGTTGGTGCCATTGCGCACGCAGGTGCTGGGCGAAGCGCATGCCGACACGCTGTCGTCCCTGCACAACCTGGCGGTGATGCGGATCATGACCGGCGACAAGGAGGGTGCGGTCGCGTTGCAGCGTGGCCTGGTGCGGATCCAAACGCGGCGGCTGGGCGCCGAGCATCCGCAAACGCTTGGCGAGCGCGGCAACCTTGCCTCGATGCTGACCGACAGCGGCAAGCTGGAGGAGGCCTTGCCGATTGCGCAGTCCGTGCTCGAGGCGCGCATGCGCGTGCTGGGGGCGGCGCATCCGCAGACCTTGCGTGCACGCCTCAACCTCGCCACCGTGCATGCGCGGATGCAGCGCTTCGACATGGCCATCGCGCTGCAGCGCGAGGTGGTTGAGGCGCGGCGCCGCCTGCTCGGTCCTCGCCACCCGGACACCCTCTTCATCGAACTCAACCTCGCCGCCACCCTGCACCAGGCCGGGCAGTCTCGAGCCTCGCTGGACCTGCTCGCGCTGGTCCTGCCGGCCGCGCGCGAGGTGTTGGGCGACAAGCATCCGCAGGTGCACATGGGCTACGACATCCGCGCCCAAGACGCCGCCGACCTCGGCGATGGCGCGCTCGAGGAGGCCTCCTGGCGGACCTTGCTCCAGCTTCGCACCGCAGCGTACGGCGATGCGGATGCGCGGACGGTGGATGCGGCCTGGCAGCTTGAAGGCGTCCTGCGCGGACGTGGCGGCACGCGGGAGGCGGATGCGATCCGCCGGCGCTACGTACTGCCCCTGCTGGAGGCCGACCCGGCGTCGCTCGACGAGGCGCGCGCGGCGAAGCGGCGCGACATCGAGCAGACGGAACGCGAGGAGGCGCGTGCCGCGTCCGCTCAGCGGGTGGCGGTGTCGTCCGGCAAGTAGGCCTGCGGCAACGGTTGCCGTGCCGTCTCGGGTTCCCATGCGAGCGAGACGATCCACCAGCGCTTGCCATCGTGCATCAGCTGGATGCTGTTGATCCCGCGGATCGGTGCGCCGCCCGCCGCGACCGTGCCTTCGTAAGTGCTGAAGACGTGGGCGAGGTGGGCGAAGCGCTCGGTGCGACGGGCAAGCTCGCGCTCGCGGAAGCCGCGTTCGACCAGCAGAGGGCCGGACATGGCGACGTAATCATTGACGGCGAGCAGGCGGATGCCGGCGCTGCCGTCGGCGCGTTCGCCGATCGGCATCATCCGGGCGCCCGGGATGAACAGCGAGCGCAGGCGGTTCCAGTCGCGTGCCTGGCCGACCGGGCCTGAGATGACCGCGTACAGCGCGCCGATGATGGCGTCGATGCTGGCGACGTCGGCGTCCGCGGCGGCGGGGACGCTGGTCGCGACCGGATGATCCGGGGCCGTCGTGGCGGATTGGGCGAGAGCCCCGGCCGGCATGGAGAGCAGGGCGGCAAGCAGGAGGGCGGGGCGCATGGCGGCGTTCCGGTCGTGGTGACGACAGGGATAGCATGCATCGCCCGGCGGCGCGCGTGCCGACCGGCACGGCCTCAGGTCCCGGGTTCGACCGCCTCGCTGGGGGCGTTGCTGCGGTGCTGGCGCGCCAGCATCGCCTCGCGCTGCGCGATGTAGGCGGTGGCGGCGAAGATGATGCCGGCGCCGATCATCGTCCAGCGGTCGATCGGCTCGTCGAACCACAGCCAGCCGGCGAGGGTGACGATCACCAGCTGCACGAAGCTGATCGGGGTCAGCGCCGACACCTCGCCGAGCTTGAGCGCGCGCGTCCACAGCAGCTGGCCGAAGGTGCCGAGCACGCCGGAGAGCACCAGCCACAGCCACGCCATGCCTTGCGGCGGATGCCAGAACCACAGCGCCGCGGGCAGCGACATCGGCACCCAGAACAGGTAGGTCCACAGCACGATGGTGTCCGAGCCGTCCTCGCGCGAGAGCTGCTTGATCTGGATCGCGACGATCGCGGTGATCACCGCCGCCGCCACCGCCACCAGCGAGGCCGCGGTGAACGCATGCGACCACGGCCGCACGATCACCAGCACGCCGAGGAAGCCGGCCAGCACCGCGAGCCAGCGGCGCAGCCGCACCCGTTCGCCGAGCAGCAGCACCGCGGCGACGGTGACGAAGATCGGCGACGAATAGGCCAGCGACACCGCTTGCGCGAGCGGCAGGTGGGCGATCGCCCAGAAGCCCATCCACATGCTGACCACGCCGATCAGGCAGCGGACGAAATACCGCCGCAGCTGGGTGGTGCGTAGCACCCCGCGCAGGTGCGCGAGGGGCGCGCCGGCGCGCAAGGCCGGCCCCAACAGCAGCGGCAGCAGGGCGAGCAGGCCGAACAGGTTGCGGAAGAACGCGATCTCGGCGACCGGCTCGGTCCGCGAGGCCAGGCGGATGCAGATCGCCATCAGCCCGAACGCGACGGTGCTGGCGAGCATCAGGCCCGCGGCGCGCAACTGCAGGTTGGCCGCGGGCGCGGCGCTCACCACGCGTCGCCGACGATGCGCGGTTCGGGCTCGATCGCGACCCCGAAGCGTTCCTGCACCGACGCCGCGATCCGCCGCGCCAGGCCGAGCAGTTGCGCACCGGTCGCGTGGCCGTGGTTGACCAGCACCAGCGCGTGCGATGGGGCGACGCCGGCATCGCCGTCACGCTGGCCCTTCCAGCCGCACTGGTCGATCAGCCAGGCCGCGGAGAGCTTGCGGGTGTCGTCGCCGGCGCCCCGGAACACCGGCATCGCCGGATCCAGCGCGGCCAGCGCCTCGGCCTGCGCCAGCGGGACGATCGGGTTCTTGAAGAAGCTGCCGGCATTGCCGAGCACGGCGGGATCCGGGAGCTTGCGCTGGCGGATGCGGACCACCGCCTCGGCCACCTGTGCCGCACGCGGTACGCCTTCGATGCCCATCGCCTGCAGCTCCTCGCCGATCCCGGCGTAGCCCAGTCGCGGCTCGAACACGCGCGACAGCGCGAACTCCACCGCGGTGACGACGTGCCCGTCGGGATCCTGCTTGAAGCGCGAGTCGCGGTAGGCGAAGCCGCAGTCGGCGGCGTCGAAGCGGACGAAGCGGCCGCTGCGGCGGTCGTAGGCCTCGACCGCATGGATGCAGTCGCGCACCTCGACGCCGTAGGCGCCGATGTTCTGGATCGGCGCGGCGCCCACCGTGCCCGGGATCAGCGCGAGGTTCTCGAGGCCGGCCAGGCCGTGGCCCAGCGTCCACAGCACGAGGTCGTGCCAGCCCACGCCGGCGTCGGCGCGGACCACGGCGTCGCGCCCGTCGTCGGCGATCAGCGTGATCCCGCGCGTCGCCAGCGACAGCACGACGC
>JAFLEC010000233.1 GCA_017302095.1 Lysobacterales bacterium
GGGCGGCATCGGCCAGCTCGATGCAGACCGTGCCCATCTCGCGCCCGTTGGGGTTGTCGCCGACCTCACCGCCCAACGCATGCGCGATCAGCTGGTGGCCGTAGCAGATGCCCAGCAGCGGCAGGCCGGCGTGCGCGGCCTCGCGCAGCCAGCCGGCGCTGCGTTCGCTCCAGTCGCGGCGCTCGGTGACCATCGCCGCCGACCCGGTGATGATCGCGCCGGCGAAGCCCGCGCGTTCCGGCAGCGCATCGCCGCGCTCGACATCGACCAGGATCGCATCGTCGCGACCGAGGCCGGCAGCGACCCGGATCCAGTGCGCGAAGCTGCCGTGGCGGCGCATCGATGCGACCGGCTGGCCGGTCTCGATGATCAGGAAGGGCGGCGACATCGGCACTTATACTAGCCAGCCACGCCGCCGTTGCCAGCCCGCATGACCACCACCCTCACCTTCCAGGACCTGATCCAGCGCCTCAACGCCTACTGGGCGGCGCAGGGCTGCGTGCTGATCCAGCCGCTGGACCTGGAAGTCGGCGCCGGCACCTTCCATCCGGCCACCTTCCTGCGTGCGCTGGGCCCGGAGCCGTGGAACGCGGCCTACGTCCAGCCCAGCCGCCGTCCCACCGACGGCCGCTACGGCGAGAACCCGAACCGCCTGCAGCATTACTACCAGTACCAGGTGGTGATGAAGCCGAACCCCGACAACATCGTCGAGCTGTACTTCGATTCGCTGAAGGCGCTCGGCATCGATCCGCAGGTGCACGACCTGCGGCTGGTCGAGGACAACTGGGAATCGCCGACCCTCGGCGCCTGGGGCCTGGGCTGGGAGGTCTGGCTCAACGGCATGGAAGTCACCCAGTTCACTTACTTCCAGCAGGCCGGCGGCCTCGAGTGCAGGCCCGTGCTGGGCGAGATCACCTACGGCCTGGAGCGGCTCTGCATGTACCTGCAGAACTGCGACAACGTCTACGATCTGGTGTGGACGGTCGGCCCGCAGGGCGTGGTCACCTACGGCGACGTGTTCCTGCAGAACGAACGCGAGCAGAGCGCCTACAACTTCGAGCACGCCAACGTCGCCGAACTCTTCCATCGCTTCGACGCCTGCGAGGCCGAGGCGCTGAAGCTGGTCGAGGCCCGCCTGCCGCTGCCCGCCTACGACCAGGTGTGCAAGGCCAGCCACAGCTTCAACCTGCTGGACGCGCGCCGCGCGATCTCGGTCACCGAGCGCCAGCGCTACATCCTGCGCGTGCGCAAGCTGGCGCAGGCGGTCGCCGAGGCCTACCACGCACAGCGCGAGAAGCTCGGCTTCCCGGGCCTGAAACCGGGGCCCGGTGTCAGCGCGAAGCCGACAGAGGCGACCAGCGCGGCGGCGTAAGATCGGCCTCGCGGGGTCGTGGGAGCGGCCCGTCCGGGTCGCCGGCTCCCAGGGGAAGCACGCATGAAATCGCGAGGCATGTCCGTCGCGGCGATCGCCGCGGCGCTGTTGACGTGCATGGGCATCGCCCAGGCACAGAAGAAGGCGCCACCGCCGATCGGCGCGCTGCCGCTCGACAAGGTGGTCGAGATGCTGGACCGCAACGGCAATGGTTGCGTCGACCTCGAGGAAGGACGCAACTACACCAGCCGCCGCTACCACGCGCTGGATGCCAACCACGACGGCACGCTGGACGCCGCCGAGGCGCCGCCGGGGCCGATGGAAACCACGCCGGAACGGCCGATCTCGCTCGAAGCCTGGCAGGACGCCTACACCGTGCGCTTCGCCGGCTTCGACAAGGACGGCAACGGCTGCCTGAGCCGCGACGAAATCGAGGCGGGCCGCGCCGGCCTCGCCCAGGGAGGGCAGTGACATGCGCCGCCACCACCGCTTCCTCGCCGCCCTCGCGGGCCTGTTGCTGTTGGGCGCCGCCGGCACCGCCGCGGCGCAATCGACCATCCGCTGCGAATCGCAGGACGGCAACTACCGCTCCTGCCCGGTCAGCACCACCGGCGGCGTGACCCTGACCCGCCAGCTCAGCAGCAAGGGCTGCTGGCAGGGCGATACCTGGGGCTACGACCGCAACCGCATCTGGGTCACCCACGGCTGCCGCGCGGAATTCCGCGTCGGATCGCACTCCGGCAGTTCGGATGGCGCCAAGGTCGCCGGCGCGCTGGTGCTGGGCGCGATCGCCGCCGCCGCGATCGCCAACCACGACAACGACCGCCACGACAACCACTACAACAACAACCACTACAACGACGGCTACTACAACGGCTACGGCAACAACTACGACTACGGCTACGGCAACAACCGCTATGGCCGCGAGATCCGCTGCGAGTCGCAGGACGGGCGCTATCGGAGTTGCGGCTACGTCGATCGCCGCGGCCACGTGGAGATCCGTCGCCAGCTCAGCAACACCTCCTGCGTGTACGGACGGAGTTGGGGCGTGGACGGCCGCCAGCTGTGGGTGGACGACGGCTGCCGTGCGGTGTTCGTGGTGTATTGAGGCGCCAGCGGGGCGCGGTCGGGTAAAGTAACCGACCGCACGGAAACAGGGCAGCGCGCCGGATCCGGCCGCTGCCCTTCTTTTTTGTCCCCCTGGAATGCTGGAGTCCCGCGTGACTGGCCTTGCCCCCCTGCTGATCGAACTCGGTACCGAGGAACTGCCGGTCAAGGCCCTGCCCGGGCTGGCCCAGGCCTTCTTCGACGGCGTGGTGGCGGCACTCGGCAAGCGCGGCGTCGCGGTCGACGTCGGCGATGCCAAGCCGCTGTATTCGCCGCGCCGACTCGCCGTGCTGCTGCCCGGCGTGGCCACCGAGCAACCCGAGCAGGCCAGCGAAGTCCTCGGGCCGTACCTGAACATCGCGCTGGATGCCGAGGGCAAGCCGACCCGCGCGCTGGAGGGCTTCGCGGCCAAGGCCGGCGTCGACTGGACCGCGCTGCAGAAAACCACGGACGCCAAGGGCGAGCGCTTCGTGCATCGCGCGGTGACCCCGGGCGCGCGCACCGCCGACCTGCTGCAGGGCGTGCTGGACGAGGCCCTGGCCGGGATGCCGATCCCCAAGCCGATGCGCTGGGGCGACCATGCCTACGGCTTCGCGCGCCCGCTGCACTGGCTGGTCGCGCTGTTCGGCGACGCCCTGGTCGAGGTCGAGGCATTGGGCATCCGCGCCGGCCGCGCCAGCCGCGGGCATCGCTTCCTGCATGCCGGCGAGCTGCCGATCGCCGCGCCGTCGGCCTACGTCGAGGCGCTGCGCGCCGCGCACGTGCTGGTCGATCCCGACGAGCGCCGTGCACGGATCGTCGCCGAAGTCGAGGCCGCGGCCAAGGCCGCGGGCGGCAGCGCGCGCATCGACGAGGACAACCTGCAGCAGGTCAATTGCCTCAACGAATGGCCGGTCGCGGTGGCCTGCGCGTTCGAGCGCGAGTTCCTGGCGGTGCCGCAGGAAGCGCTGGTCGCGA